>BEID01000231.1 GCA_002898975.1 bacterium HR27
CCGTTACCGTGGTACTCCGACCGGAGCGGATCGTGATAGCCGAGGATCGGGGAGAGAATCGTTTCGAAGGGATCATCGAGGAGGTCATTTACGTTGGTGAGGCGACGAAGTTCCGGGTCCGGATCGGGGACGAGCGCTTTTTGACTGTCAAACAACCGAGCCGGTTGGAGACGATGCAGTGGCGGCGCGGTGACCGCGTGACGCTTGGCTGGCGTGCCGAGGATGCCGTGGTCCTGCGGTCCGATCGCTGAGGGGGTACCGTGTCCGTCTCGCTGCCGACCGAAGCACGTGTGGTCGTCATCGGTACTGGGGCGTTCGGTCTCTCCGTGACCGCCCACCTCGCACGTACAGGTGTCCAGGGGGTACTGGCGCTGGATCGCTTCGCGTGCGCTTCACAGACCTCGCTACGCGCTGCCGGGCTCTTCAAGCTCGTCCAGGCGGATGAACTCCGGACACGGCTGGCTGGTCTCGCGATCGAAATCGTTCGCTCCTTCGAGCGTGACATGGGGGTGGCCGTGCCGTACGTTGCGTCGGGCAGCCTGCTCGTCGCACGGACCGAAAGGCATGCTCGACTCATCGAGCGAGAGGTCGCCGCGGTCCGGCAGTGGGGTGTCGAGGTCGAGCCCCTGTCGTCAGTTGAAGCTGCTCGGCTGGCGCCGTATCTCGAAGCGGGTGAGATACGCTCGGCAGCCTATATTCCCGGCGACATCTATATCGAGGAACCATCCAGTCTCCTCACCAGTTGCCGGCTGGCTGCGGAACGGTTCGGGGCGCAGATCCTGGAGCATGTTCCGGTGACCGGGATCGTCGTGGCGGAGGGGGCGGTCCGGGCCGTCGAGACGCCGTACGGTCGCATTCGAACGGAGCATGTGGTCGATGCAGCGGGTGCCTGGGTACGTGCGGTCGCCAGGCTCGCTGGCAGCGACCTTGCTGTGATGCCGGTGCGCCATCAGCTGGCGATCACGGAGCCGCTACCAGGCACGAGTCCAAAACAGCCGATCGTTCGCATCCTCGATGCGGCGGTCTATGTGCGACCATGTCGCGGCGGACTGATGTGGGGAGGTTTCGAGGCAGACCCCCTGCCGGTTGACCTTGAGCCGTCGGGCGACACGTTTTCGATGGATCAGCTACCGCTCGATTTCCGCGTGTTAGAGGATTTGGCCGAGGCCGTACGCGGGACAGTTCCTGCTCTGCGCGATGCACCGATCCAGGAGCATCGCGGCGGCCTGTTCACGATGACGCCGGACGGGCGGTTCTTGGTTGGGCCCGCACCGGGGGTGCGTGGACTCTGGGTTCTCAGTGGCTGCAACGGGAGCGGATTTTCCTTCTCGCCCGCTCTCGGGCGGATTCTCGCTGAGTGGATCGTCGCTGGGACTGCGCCGATCGATCTCAGCGCTTTCGCTCCGGATCGCTTCGCTCGACCGCTCGACGAGGCGACACTGCGCGAAGCGGCCGTCTACCAGTACACGCACTATTACGAGCCGGTTGACTGACTCGAGGAAAGGGCGACCGGTTATGGCTGCGCCGATGCACGAAGCGAAACGGACGGCTTTTCAGTGGATTGAGGAGAACGCTGCGTGGCTCTCGGCGTTCGACCTTGAGATCTGGCGCTATGCCGAGCCTGCCTGGCGCGAGTACAAGTCGGCGCGCGCCTACGTCGAACTCCTACGGCAACACGGGTTCGACGTCGAAGAGGGATCGGGTGGAATGCCGACCGCCTTCGTCGCCACCTGGGGAGACGGGCGTCCGGTCTTGGGGGCCTATGCCGAATACGATGCCGTGCCGGGGAACTCGCAGGAACCAGTGCCCTACCGGAAGCCCCGAGAAGGACTGCACCCGTGGGCAGCTGGTCATACCGGCCCGCATTCGATGCTCGGGGTCGCGGCCCTGACGGGGGTACTGGCGGCGCGCTATGCGATGGAACACCACGGTCTGCGGGGAACTTTGCGGTTCTTCGGTGAACCGGCGGAAAAGGTTTGTGGATCCAAGCCAGTCCACGCCGCGAAGGGCTATTACGATGGTTTCGATGCCTTCATCGCCTATCACCCGGCCTACTATCCGAAGGGTACGAATACGGTTGCCTGGGAAACGCACTGTGGTTCCTACTGGAGCTGTGTGTTCACGTTCGAGTGCGTCGAACCCGAGAAATGGATCGATCGGAGTCTCTTTCCAGATGTTGGCGGTGCGCATGCTGCGGCGCGCTGCCCGGGAGCGATCGATGCGCTCTGCCTGATGTACACGATGACCAAATACACGAAAGAAGCCATGTTCCCCCACACGGGGTCGTGGACGCTGAACGAGTTCATTTTGGTCGCTGGAGACGCGACAGCCGATAACCTGCCCCCGCGTTTCGCGCAGATCCAGTACGCCTGGCGTTCGCCGACGCTCGGGATCCAGGAGCAGATCTACCGTGTCCTGGCGAACAATGCCAAGCGTGCGGCTGAAGCGACTGGTTGCCAAGTCTCCGTCCGCTGGGTCACGAAGACGCGCGTCGGACTCCCGAACCTGGTACTGGCACGGGCCACCTACGCGAACCTGGAGCTGGTCGGGCCACCGCAGTACAGTGAAGCGGCGCGCGCGTTCGCGCGGGAGATCCAGCGGAACCTGGGGATCGAACCGATGGCCGATCCCTTCATCGATGACGTCGAGCGCATCGTACCACCGGACGAGTACGAGGCGAAAATTCGCTCGGCGTTGCCGGAGTGGCAGCGGAACTTCACGTCGGATGACTATGTGGAGTACACCTGGCACGCACCGACGGTGCGCCTATTCACGGCACGACCCCGCTTGCGACCGCCGCGGCCGGATTACGCCTATCCGGCCTGGGCGGATAATGCGCTCGGTGGGCGACCGGAAATCGTCGATCCAGGAATGTTCGTTGCCGGCAAGGTCATCGCCGCGACACTACTCGACCTGGTGCTGTATCCGGAGTTGCTGGGACAGGCGTGGGCTGAATTCCGTGAGCGTACCGGCGGCGGAATCGGCGGAGACAAGTGGGTTGCACCGCTCTTGCCAGCCGATTTTCCACCTCCAATCGAACTCCGGTGGCCGGAGTACATCACAACTGTTCGCGGCGAAGAATGGTGGATACCGTCGCCGAATGAGGAGGCATCGATGCCGTTGTGAGGCCGTTTATGGCATAGTTCATGGGGATGTGAGCGTGAGGCCGGTGATGAATGAGGAGGAGGAGCGATGCTCGGTAGGGAGTGGGAAAGCCTGTTGCGTGAGCTGGAGCGACGCGGGCGAATGGAGCGGCGTCGCTTTCTCCGCTTGCTCGTCGCTTCCGGGCTGGCGGTAACGAGTGCAGGGACGCTCGCTGCCTGCGGTGGCGGCGGTGCGACGCCGACGAGTGCGCCGGCGGGAACGACGCCAGCGCCGGGTCCAACCGAAGCAGCCAGCGAGGGACTACTCTCCGTGCCAGGGTACGACGATCCCAACAAGTGGAAAGGCAAGACACTGGTGTTCGCTGGCTTCGGCGGCGCGATGCAGGACGCGCAACGCAAAGCCATCCTCGAACCGTTCTCCCGCCTCACCGGGGCGACGATCGTCGAGGATACGACGGATATCGGCAAGTTGAAGGCGATGGTGGACGCGGGAGCGGTCGAGTGGACGGTCGCCCAGCAGGGTACCTTCGAGGGCCGGGTCCTCGGGAAGCAGGGATATTTGGAGCCGATCGACTACTCGATCGTTGACCGGACGAACTTCTTCGAAGACGTGGCAGGCGAGTTCGATGTGGCGGTGATTTATTGGTCCCTTATCCTGGCTTACCGGACCGACAAATTCGGGAACAATCCGCCGCAGGGCTGGGCGGACTTTTGGAATGTCGAGAAGTTCCCCGGACCTCGTGCGATGGACAAAGTCGATGGCCCGGTCGGGAACCTCGAAT
>BEID01000232.1 GCA_002898975.1 bacterium HR27
AATCGTCACGAGAACGGGGGTGCGAAGCGCTCGCTGAATGTCCTCAGAGGTATAGAGGGCATCTGCGAAATAGTCAGCGAGAAAAGCGAGAACGATGCCAACGACGAGAGCGACGATGAACTGGATAACCCAGAGTAGGCGCGTGCGCATCGTATCGGGCACTGCGCTGTTCGGCTGTTCGACGACCTGCACGATGACCTGCCGCTGGGGATCGGAGAAGCCGAAGTACTGGGTGCCGCGTTCGCGCAGGGCCTCGACGGCTGCGGTCGCGATCGCCACGGCACGCTGGGGATCGGGCGCGGTAACGGACAGGAGGATCGCGCGATTCCGACGGGTGACACTGATGCCACCCTGCACCTCACCAGGCTCGACCGGACTGCCGAGGAGTGCTTCCGCCCGGCGGGCGACGTCGGTCGCGAACACATTCCCGCGGACGACTTCGGTGAAGTCATCGACCGTATATTCGTTCGTTAGGTACAGATAATACTCGTCGTAGCGGTACTCGTCTGGTGGGGTCTCCTGTGGCAGGCGCGTGACGATGACCGTCGCGCTGGCTGTCCAGCGTGGCTGGTAGGACACCGCCTGGATGACGATCCCGAGGAGTGCGACAGCCACGACGATGAGCGCGATCCAGCGACGACGCCAGAGAATCGCGAAATACGCTCTCAGTTCCATGGAGCGAGCGCCTCCCTCCGTCGCTGCGGGGACGTGCTGCGCACGGCCAGTGCGGATCGAACGATGTCGGTGAACGCCGCCTGGAAGCGCTCGGGACGGAAACGCTCGGCGTGCTGACGTATCGTACCCGGATCGAACTGCAGGTGCTCGAAGCGACGAAGAGCAGCGACCAGCGACTCGACTGTCTGTTCGGGAAAGAGTACGCCGGTCACGCCGTCGACGACCGTCTCGCAGGCGCCACCACGCGCCAGCGCGATGGCGGGGCGACCAGCTGCTTGCACCTCGACCTGCGCGATGCCGAAATCGTCCTCAGCCGGGAAAATGGCTGCCCGGCAACGGGCGTAGAGGTGGAACTTCTCTTCGTCTGACACCGTGCCGAGGAATTGCACGGTCGGGCCAGCCAGGCGTTCGAGCGCACTGCGGGCCCGACCGTCGCCGATGACTTTCAGCGGGAGACGCAGCTGATTGCAGGCTTCGATAACGATATCGAGCCGCTTGTAGTGAACGAGACGGGAGACGAGGAGGAAGTAGTCGCCGATCTCCTGTGGTGGTGCCGGCTGAGCACGGTCGACAGAGACCGGAGGATGGACGACGACCGCATCGCGTCCCCAGTAGCGGCGGATGCGTTCGGCGACGGTGTGGGAGTTGGCCACGATCACGTCGATATGTTGCGCAGTGCGGCGGTCCCACCGGCGAAGCCAGGCCATGAACGGTCGCAAGAGCTGACGCACGAGAGCGGGGAGTTCCTCACGGGCAGCGTAGGTCGTAAAGTCCCAGGCGAAACGCATTGGGCTGTGGCAGTAGCAGATATGGACTGTGCCGGGAGAGACTCGGACGCTCTTGGCGAAGGCGCTCGAGGAACTCACGACGAGGTCGAAGCCATCGAGCCGCAATCGGGAAAAGGCGAGCGGATAGAGCGGCAGGTACAACTGGTGCTTACGATGGATAGCCGGTAGCCGCTGGAGCCAGCTCGTGCGTACATCCCACGAGCGGTAGAAAGCGGGAAGTCGGTCGGGTGCATAGATCGAGGTGTAAACGGGGGCATCAGGGAAGAGGGCGTGAAGCACCTCGAGGACCCGTTCGGCCCCACCGTACTGGTTGAGGTAATCGTGCACGATCGCGGTGCGCACCGCCGACATCCCCTCCCGATCCCGGCTGATGATAGCCTATCGAGAGTAGTGTGGTGGATGTGCAATCGTGATGACGCCGAACACTCAGGCTAGGCTGGTAGGATGCTTGGCCAACCAGGTACCGAAACGGATAAGTGTCGTTCCCGCACGGACACGCCAGCTTGGTGCCGGTTCGAGCAGAGCGTTGCGGAGCCGGTGTCCCGATGCGACGGTTTCAAAATCATGTCGTCGGAGGGCCGCGAGGCGCTCGGCGATGAACGGGTGCACGGAGTGCTCCATCCGGTCATGGGACGAACCATGACCATGCAGCGAGACGATTCTCCAGTGTATCGGAAGTTGCGTGGTCGGTGCTCGGTCACCGCGTGTTCTATCCTCGTTCGAATGCTTCAGTTCTGTCGCTTGCCCCGGAGACGAAGGTGGCGCTGCCGTCGTGTGCCGCTGGAGCGGGCCACCGGTGCTCGACCGATCGTCCGCCATCCGATCGGATCGCCCCAGTTGACTGCTCGTATTCAGTAAGCGCCGCGTCCGGTCAAGACGACCGGGACGGTGCGCAGCATGACTTTGAGGTCGAGCCAGGGGGACCAGTTTTCGACGTAGTAGAGATCGAGTCGAACCATTTCGTCGAAGGTGAGGTCACTACGCCCGTTGACCTGCCAGAGTCCGGTCAGCCCTGGCGTGACGAGGAGGCGTTGCAGGTGCCAGTCTTGGTACTCGGCAACCTCTTCGGGCACCGGCGGGCGCGGCCCGACGACGCTCATCTCGCCCTTGAGCACGTTCCAGAATTGTGGGAGCTCGTCCAGGCTGGTGCGACGCAGGATACGGCCGACCCGGGTGACACGCGGATCGTCGCGGAGCTTGAAGAGAAGCGGGCTACGGCCGGTCGCACGCCGGAGCTCTTCTTGCTGCTTGTCCGCTCCATCGACCATCGAGCGGAACTTATAGAGGACGAAGGGTTTGCCGCCCTTGCCGATGCGCACCTGGCGGAAGAGGACTGGACCGGGCGAGTCGAGCTTGATCGCAATCGCGATGAGGAGCATGAGCGGCGCAGCCAGAACGAGGACGGTCGCCGAAATGACGATGTCCATCGTCCGCTTGATCCACCAGTTCCAGCCTTGCAGACGGCTCTCCTTGATACCGATCAGGGGAAGACCAGCCACCTCGCTGATCTGGACGCGGTCGAGCGCGAGTTCGAAGAGATCCGGTACGAGCGAGAAAGCAACATCGAGTTCGCGGCACTGCTCCACGATCTCGAGGATGCGATCGTGATGAGCGGGTGGTAGGGCGACGATCACTTCGTCGACTTGAACCGAGCGGAAGAGGGAGACTGCCTGGTCGAGCGTGCCAAGATACGGCGGTTGGACGACGCCACGTTCGGTCCCCAGGACCAACGGAGCGGCGGGAGACTCGACATGGACGTAACCGAGGATGCGGTAGCCGAGCCGCGGGTGGTTGTAAAGATACTGCATGATGCGACGTGCGGCTGGACCGGAACCGATGACGATCACGCGATCGACACCACGCTCGCGTGCCCAAAGCCAGGCACGAATCCACCGGCCGACCAGACGTTGCGTGGCGAGGAGCACGATACCCAGGATCCAGGCGTAAATGAAGATAAGACGTGACGGCGAAAAGCGAGACAAGAAGCTGTACAGGATGACCAGCGCCATACCGGTGGTGACACCGCTGGCGATGATGGATGCTTCGTCGATGAAGCTCGTCCAGCGGGGCAAGCGATACAGTCCACGGAGACCGAGGATGAGGAGCGTCACGAAGACGAAGAGAGCTGTGCGGCCAGCGAAGGCACTGAAAGGTTGTACGAAGACTGCTGGGACGTCACCACCGATCTCCCACCGGTAGCGCAGCTGGTATGCCAACCAGAAGGCCAAGGTGAGGAGCAGGCCATCGAGCGTGATTTGAGCAAAGCGCGGAATCCAGCTCCGACGCCAGGAACGGCGTCGCCGTGGCGTCATGAGGCCGTTGGTTCGAACCGCCAATCCCGCTTCCCTTTCGCCGTGCGTTGCCACCGTGTCGTCACGCATCGTGTCCCCCAGGCAACGCGCCGTGCCGCGGCTAGTAT
>BEID01000233.1 GCA_002898975.1 bacterium HR27
TCGATCGTCGAGCGCGAGGCAGCCGTGCCTGAGGAACGACCGATCATCGCGTCCGTTTTCTACAACCGCCTTCGTGAGAACATGCCCCTGCAGGCCGATCCGACCGTGCAGTACGCGCTCGGTTCCCCGGAGAACTGGTGGCCGAGCCTGGATACCGTGAGCGACCTCGCCGCCGTCGATAGCCCCTACAATACCTACCGGAACGCTGGTCTGCCGCCTGGGCCGATCTGCAATCCGGGTCTCGCGGCGATCGAAGCCGCCTTGTCCCCGGCCCAGACCGATTATCTCTACTTCGTGACCCGCGGTGACGGAAGCGGCGCGCACGTCTTCGCCCGCACCTACGAGGAACACGTCCGCAATATCCGGGAGCAGCACGGCGGGTGATACCATGCGGCTCGGTCTCATCGGCTATCCGGTCGAACACAGTCTGTCGCCGGTCTTCCAGCAGGCTGCCCTCGATGCGCTCGGTATTCCGGCACGCTACGAGCTCTGGCCGACGCCACTGGAGCAACTCGCCGATCGGATGACGCAGCTCCGTTCTCATGACGTCGTCGGGGCGAACGTCACGGTACCGCACAAGGAAGCGGTCGCCCGCGCGGTCGACCGGCTGGCTCCCCGCGCCCAGCGTGCCGGTGCCGTCAATACGGTGCTCAACCGTGCGGGCGAGCTGATCGGCGACAATACCGACATTCCCGGCTTTCTCTTCCCGCTCCTTCGCCGCTCTGTCCCGCTCACCAACTCGCGCATCGTCCTGCTCGGCGCCGGAGGCGCGGCACGCGCAGTCATCGTCGCCCTCGCCGAACACGGTTGCCGCTCGCTCCTCATCGCCAACCGCACGCTGCAACGAGCCGAAGCGCTCGTCGCTGAATTCGGCATCGGGTGCGCCGTACCGCTCGGGCCTGCGCTCGTCGAATCCCTCGCCAGCACCGATCTTCTCGTCAACGCGACGAGCATCGGATGGGACGGTGTCACGAGCCCGCTACCGCTCGAGTGGCTCGACCTCCTCCCGTCCCATGCCCTCGTCTACGACCTCACCTACCGCGAGACACCGCTTCTCGCCGCAGCGCACGCCCGCGGCCTGGCGACGCTCGACGGACTGGAAATGCTCGTCGCGCAAGGAGCCGAATCGTTCCGCCTCTGGTTCGGCGTTGACCCGCCTTTCGAAATCATGTTGCGTGCGGCACAGGAGGCCCGCGCCCAGCGATTCGGGACGAACGGGTGAATCACCCGGAACGCCGCCTCCCCTACCCTTCACCGTGACAGAGGCAGGCGGCTGCCTTGGGCCAGCTGCTGGAGGGGAGTGGGTGATGCTCATCTCCTTCCTGATCATGCTACCGTTCGTCGCCTTGGCCGGGTTTCTGCTCGGCGGACTGGTCGAACTGGCCGCCCTGCGCCTGCCGAGCAGCGAGCCGTTCCTGGCACCACCCTCCTGCCCGCGCTGCGGCTCGCTCCGTTCCCGATGGAGCTGGCTCCTCCCTCGCCCCTGTCCCACCTGCGGGAGCATCCCGCGTTCCCAGCTCACGCTCCAGCTGCTGACCGCGCTCACGCTGGTTCTCGTCTGGTTGCGCTTCTTCACCGAACCGCTTGCCGTCCTCCGCGTGTCGCTCTTCGCACTGCTCCTGCTCTTGATCGCTCGCATCGACTGGGCCCATCATCTGATCTACCTCGTCACGATCGTACCGGCACTCGTCTTGACGTTGTTGCTCGCTCTGGTCGCCTCGCTGCGCATCTTTTTGCTCGCAGTCACCGGTATGGTTGGTGCCGCAGCATTGTTCGCAGTCTTCTATTGGCTCGGCTGGCTCCTATACCGCCGTGCGGCACTTGGGAGCGGTGACATCCTCCTCGCCGCGCTCATCGGTGCGATGATGGGGGTGCTGCGTGTCTTACCGACGCTCCTTCTCGGTATGGTGTTCGCAGCGCTCGCTGCGATCTCCCTCTTGGTGTTGCGCCGGGCTGGCCGGATGACCTACTTGCCGTACGGCTCGTTTCTCGCCGCCGGCACCGTCGTCGGTCTCCTGCTCTGGGGGCCAGCCTGAGGGTGGCAGTTGCCACTCCTCAGCTCGCCCTGATCAGCGATGCCGCCGGTGTCCCTCGCGCGGGTGATAGCTGAGGAGGAGCGGTTCGATACCGTCGTCGGTCCGCGTTTCCAGCCAGACCCGACGTCCCCACAGGCGGAAGACATGCTCCAGTGTCTTCTCCGCCCAGGGAAGATCGAGCTTGCGGCCATCCCAGACGTGCCGGAGATACAGCTCGCGGTTACCGAGATAGTCGCCGTCCTCGACGACGATAACGGGAATGTGATTGCCCCCGAGTTCGCTGGCCAGACGTTCCCGCACCGCTTCCCAGTCCTTGTCGACGACGACCAGTTCGTCCCCACGCCGCTCGTACAGGTACAAATCGAGTTCTTCGACCAGTTCTTCGGTGAGATAGTTCCGAACCAGCGAGACATCCGTCTCGACTTCTCGAACCAGAAAGAGGTGCTCAGTGCCGTAGCGCCGTTCGATGTCGCACAGCACGGCGTACCCGAGCGCATAGGGGTTCAGACGCCGTCCCGTCGGCTGGACCACTGCTGCGTGGAGACGCGCGAACTCGACGTGCTCGTCCGGCGTGAGGTCGAGTTCGCGCATGATACGCGCGTGCCAGAGCGTCGCCCAGCCTTCGTTCACGACCTTCGTCCGAATCTGGGGAAGGAAGTACAGCATCTCGCTCCGCACGATGGCGACGACGTCCCGTTCCCAGTCATCGAGAACCGGCGAATGCTCGTGAATGAACCACAAAAGATCCCGAATCGGTTCCGGTGGCTTCAGTACCGACCGCTTCGGCACGCGCTCGTCGTCCTGCTGGACAGCCGCGTGGCGGTTGTCGAGCGCCCACAGATCGTCATAGGGCGAGTGCGTCCGGCGCGGTCGTCCACTCGTGTCCAGGTCGATTCCGTCCGGGACGCTCGGATCGACGTGCTCCTGGATCGCGAGGACAGCATCGAGCAAGCGTTCGACTTCTGCTTTCCCATGCTCGAACTCGTACCGCTCGATCCGCTCGGCATGGAGCGCCGCGATGTCGACCATGTCCCGCCGGGTCCGCACGAAATAGGCATTGTTCGCGAAAAAGTCCGCATGGGCCATCACGTGTGCCGCGACCAGCGTATTCTGGAGCACCGTATTGGTTTCGAGCAGGAACGCATAGCAAGGGTCACTGTTGATCACGAGTTCGTAGATTTTGCTCAGGCCGTAGTCGTACAGCGTCTTCTGCACCTGATAGGCCTTGCCATGAGTCCAGTGCGAGAAGCGACCAGGAAGGCCATAGGCACCGATCTCGTACAGGACCGTCGCCGGAACGATCTCGAAGTGCACCGGAAGCGGACGGAGGCCGAGGCGCTGCCCGATTTCCCAAATCTGCTCGATCCGCCGTTCCAACTCGCGGACGGCACTCGGCGTCATCTCAGGCACGGGCCACCTCCTGTCCGACGTCCGGCCCGAAGAACCGGCGCAGCGCCTGGTAGACGTCCGCCTTGTCGCTGATCGTCACCGTCACCAGTTTCGGGCTCCCGATGCGCTGCAGGGTGTGCATCAGTGTGCTGTGATACGTGTAGCGCCCTTGCCGGATCTCCCCATAGCCGAACAGGTTCACGCAGCGCAGCAGCTCCTCCGCCAGTTCGCGACACCGGTCGTTGTCGGACGGCCAGTTGTCACCGTCCGAGAAGTGGAACTGATAGATGTTCCACGCGTCCGGAGGATACTGCTCGCGAATGAGCTGCAGAGCGAGCTCGTAGGCCGTACTTGCACGCGTTCCACCGCTTTCCCCGCGCGTGAAGAACTCCTCCTCGCTCACTTCCTTGGCCTCGGCGTGATGCGCGATAAAGCGGATCTCGACCCGG
>BEID01000234.1 GCA_002898975.1 bacterium HR27
GCCTTCGAGGATCCGTGGGTCGCCGAGACCCTGTCGCTCCTCTTTGAGGGCGAGCCCCGCCCGCAGCGGTGGCGGCTCTACGTCCTGGAGCCCCGGCGGATGCGGGGCGCCCTGGCCCGGGTTTGGTCTTGACATCCTGACCGTCCCGGGCTATCATAGGAGGCGAAGCGCGACGCACGCGAAGCGAGACGGCATGGCCGGACGGGCCATGCCGTCTTTTTTTATCCCCCACGCAGGAGGTTGAGATGCGGAAGCTCTTCCGTCTGTTCGGCCTTCCCGAGGTCGCCGAGCGCGGCGGGATCATGGAGCAGTACGGGTTCATCCTGCTGCTCGTGGTGCTGGCCGCGGCCGGCGCCTTCGCCCTGCTGGGCGCCAACATCGCCTCCTTCATCACGGGCATCGCCAACATGTTCTGAGGGGTCGCCATGCGCCGCGGCGACGTCTTCGCCGAGACCGCCTTCGCCCTCCCGGTGGTGCTCCTGGTGACGCTGGGGCTGCTGCAGGGGGGGCTTCTGGCCTACGCCGCCAGCGCCGCCTCCCAGGCCGCCCGCCATGGGGCCCGGATGGCCAGCGTGGCCCAGGGCGGCCTGGGGGCGGCCATCGCCGTCTCGGAGGCCTACCAGACCGCCCGCCAGCTCTTCCCCATGGATCCCAGCCCCGCCGTGGAGCTGCTGGCCCCGGGAGGCGCCCCGGGGAGCGAGATCACGGTGCGGGTGACCCTGCGGGCGCCCAACCTCCTCTCGCCCCTCGCCGCCCTCTTCCCCGTCCTCCCCCGCGGGGCCTTCCCGGTCCAGGCCTCCTCCACCTTCCGCCAGGAGGGGTGGTGATGCGGCGGGACCAGCGGGGCTTCTCCTACGCCTGGACGGCGCTGGTCTTCATGTTCCTCGTCGTCCCCCTGGTCTGGATGGGGATCCAGATCGGGCGGCTGCAGGCGGCGAAGGGGGAGCTGCAGAAGGCGGCCGACGCGGCGGCCGAGGCGGCGGCGGCCATGGTGGACGTGGACGCCTTCAAGGCGTCGGGGGCGCTGGTCTTCTCCGGGGACGTGTATCCGACCGCCCAGGCCTACGCCTGGCGGAACGCGGGGGATCTCCCCCGGCGGGGGGTCTTCCCGCGGGTGGCGGCCATCGTCCCCGACAACGCCTCGCGGACCGTCCGCGTCGTGGTGGAGGCGGATCTCTCCCCCCTTCTGGGGCTTCCGGTCCGGGCGTCGGCGGAGGGAACCGCCCAGGTCCGCTCCAGCGTGCGGTAGGCTTGGGCCGGGGGAGCGGAGCTCCGCTCCCTCGACCGGAGCCGGTCCGGCTCCACGGGGAGCGGACGCCCGGACCATCTTCGGGGGCCGGCCCCCGGAAGGGGGCTTCCATGCGGTCTTTTCCGGCCCTGATGATCCTCATCCTGGTCGACTGCGCGATCTACGCCCTCATAATCCGCCCGGCGATCGGCGGGGTCGCGGAGATCGCCCAGGCCGTCGCGATGATGCTGAACACGAGCTTCCCGAGCTTCCGGTAGCACGAGGGGGGAGGGGCGCAGGCCCCTCCCCAAACAGGAGGGCGGGATGAACGAGGTGAGCCTGTCCGGGCGCGTGATGAAAACATGGGACGTCGCCGGGGACCGCTTCGCCCGGATCTCGATCCAGCGGGATCCGGACCGGCTCCCCAAGCTGGATGGGGACCGGTTCGACTACGTCACGGTGCGCTGGATCGGGGGCCGGGACCAGGAGGTCCCGGTGAAGAAGGGCCAGGACATCCTGGTCCACGGCTATCTGCAGAGCCGTGATTACAAGGAGAGCCTGGCGGACTTCGTGGATGGAGACGAGCGGATCCTCGCCGCCCTCAGGGCGGCCGGGATCGATCCGGAGAAGGTGGCCGCCAACCGGGCCACCACCGAGGTCGTCGTGGAGCGCTGGCGGATCCTCTGATCTGCCGGCGCGAGCGCGAGAAGAGCGGACACGAGGCGGGATGAGGCCCTCCGGCGGGGGCTCGCTTCGCGTCCGCTTTTTGTTTTCCGCCCTCCCGAAGGCGGGCGGGCCGGTTCGAGTCCGGCGGGGCGGATTTTCCCGCTCCCGACCCCGAGGGGTCAGGGACGGGAACCGCGACGGGGATCTCCGGGATCGCCCGGCGCCCGATCCCGGAGGACCGCGACGGAGCCATCAGCGCGACGGGGCGCCAGCACCTTAACAACCGAACACGATATGGAGGTGCGACATGAGCGACATGAGCGAGAAGGAGCGGATGCTTGAGGAGCGCCGGCGGCGGGCCCTGGAAGGGCTCCAGTCCGGCCGCTACACGGTTCGACGAGTGAAGAAGGGGCCCGTCTGGACATGGGACGTCCTCAACGGGACGTCCGGATATGTGGTCACATACGATGTGGCCAGGAAGGAGTGGCACTGCCCGTGCCCGGACTTTCAGCGCCACAGGATGAGGTGCAAGCACACCTACATGGTTGAGATCCTGGAGAAGGGGGGCGTCGCTCCCGCTCCCGAGCCGCAGCCGCAGGCTTCCGCGCCGGCCGAGGCGGCCCAGGAGGCCGCCTCCGAGCAGGCCGCCGAGGAGGCCCGGGCCCGGGATCAGGCCCCACAGGGGGCCGATCCGGTGGATCCGGTGATGCCCTTCGGGCGCCATAAGGGGCGGCGGCTTTCGGAGATCCTGGAGGCGGCGCCGGACGATCTGCTCTGGATCGTCCGGAAGATGGAGCCCCGGTCGGAGGCGGAGCAGGCCCTCAAGGAGGCCGCCGCGGCCCTCGTGGAGAAGGCGGCCCGCGAGCGGGCCGAGGCGATCCTGAACGGAAAGGGCGAGATGCCCGTCCTCCCCTTCGGGGAGGAGAAGGGCAAGCCCCTGGACAGGGCCCACCCGAAGTGGGCCGCCGTCCTGGCCAAGAAAGGCGTTCAGGACGCCTTCACCTTCGCAGACGCCGTGCTTTACGAGGTTGCGCGCCTCCTTCAGGCCCGCAGGAAGAAGGCCGGGCAGAAGGCCGGGCGGGACGAGCTCCTGACGGCCGTCCGGGAGGCGGTCCGGGAGGAGCTCGCGCCCGTCATGGCGGAGCTGGCCCGGATCCGGAGCCGGCTCGACGCCAACGCCGCGAAGAACGGGGCCGGAGGGATGGACGAGGTCGCCCTCCGCTTCGCCCTGGAGGAGCTCGCCCTCCTCGAGGAGGAGAAGCGGGAGAACGAGCTGGCCAAGGAGGAGCGGCTTCGCCGCCTGACGCGGCCGGTTCGCTCCCGGCGGTAGATGATCGACATGCCCGGGGAGGGAGGGCGGCCCTCCCTCCCCGGGCGCACGACGCGAAAGGAGGCGCGACATGAGCCAGTTCCAGTTCTTCGATCCGTTCGATCTCCGGCGCTTCTACACGACCTACATGAGCAGCCGGAGCCTCCTCCAGGCGGTCCTCCTCTCCGTCCGGGAGGAGGACTGGGAGGTGGAGGCCGAGGAGGACGCGGGGCGCGTCCTCGTCCGGTTCCGCCTCCCCGGGGAGAGCTGGGAGCGGAGCTTCGTAATGGTCTGGGAGGGGGAAAGCGGCCTGGAGATGGCCGAGGGGCCGCTGCTGACGGACTCCCAGGTGTGGTGCGACATGTGCGGGGACTCGATCCAATACCGCCCCGTCGCTGTGTTCCTGGGATCCCACGCTCTCTGCCCGTCGTTCCGCGACCTGACATCTCTGACGCTCGCTGAAGCGGCGGAGATGGACGGTGTCGAGATCCAGTGGATCGACTGAGGACCGAGCGCCCCCCAAAGAAAAAGGCCACGGCGGATAGCCGTGGCCTTTTGTTTCTAATCGCCTCCCGCCCGGTATCCCTTCCGCAGCTTCCTCCGGGCGATGGCCGCCGCCCGCTCCCGCGCCTCCGCCGTCGAGGCGCAGGGGATCAGGCGGTGGC
>BEID01000235.1 GCA_002898975.1 bacterium HR27
AACGCGCGAACCCGCTCGACATTTTCCTTGGCTGTTCGGTACCAACCCCAATCAGCGCTCAACACGTCCACGATGCGACGGATATCGATTGTCTCTTCATCCCCGTAACCGAGCGGATGATCGTGCAGAAGCGCAACGATGTCGATCAGATCCTTCTCGTTCGCCTCCCAGATCTGCAGTTTCGTCAGCAAAAGGTCCGCCAACGGTAGCGTGAGCCGATCGCGATCGAGGCGATCCCGCAGGTCCAGGGTGTGGCACATGCGGAGTTGATCGAGAAACACATCGATCTGCCGCTCGTGCTGCGGGTCCCAGAAGAACAGTCGCTGGTGCCCGTGCAGCGTGTTGAACTCACGGTCCGCCTGATACCCGAGTTCGCCGAACAAGCCCTCGATTGCCCGCTTTTGCGTCGCCAAGCCCATGAAATCTGCGTCACGATACGTACGCTGCAACGCACGGTGCGTCGCGCTGGGTGAATGCAGGTACACCGCGACGCCACCGAGAACCCGCAGCGTGACCCCACGCTTTTCGGCTGCCTCGAGGATGCGTTTGACTTCATCACGGATATCCGCCAACGGCGTAGTGGGAACGATCCTCGATTCCACTTACGTTCCTCCAAATCCGACCGATTCGGCAGGTTCTGCTCGTTCTCGCTCCAAACAGGCTGCAATGTGCGCGTTCTCGTGATCATGATGGCAACAGCCTAAAGTATAGAACCACCCTGTCCTCGCCGCAACCGGGGTGGATCGGATTTCTTGCTACCCGCCAGGGTATTCCGTGCATACCATAGTGATCGCATCACGCCATTCTGCCAGACAACAGCGAGGCCAGCGGGATTCCACTGGCCTCGCTGCGATCTGCCGTGTTCCTTTTCGAGCGCTACACATCCCCCTCGCGGGCACCGAGCGCCGCTTGCGCCGCCGCCAGTCGTGCGATCGGTACCCGGTAGGGAGAAGCCGATACGTAGTCCAAACCGACCTCGTGGCAGAAGCGGATGCTCGCCGGATCGCCACCGTGCTCGCCGCAGATCCCCAGTTTGATGTCCGGTCGCGTCGCCCGTCCGCCATCGCGTGCGATCTCGATCAAGCGGCCGACGCCAGCCCGATCGAGCGTCTGGAAGGGATCGGCCGGGTAGATCCCGCGCTCGAGGTAATACGGCAAGAAGCGCCCAGCATCGTCACGCGAAATGCCGAAGGTCATCTGGGTGAGGTCGTTGGTGCCGAAGCTGAAGAACTCCGCCTCGCGCGCGATCTCGCTCGCGGTGAGCGCCGCACGCGGTACTTCGATCATCGTCCCGACCGAATACGGGATCTCACGTCCCGCCTGAGCGAACAGCTCCCGCGCCACCCGGTCGATGATCTCGCGCTGCAGCATCAGCTCGCGTACGTCGGAAACCAGTGGCACCATGATCTCCGGATGGACTTCGATCCCCTCAGCAGCACACTGCAGCGCAGCGCTGAAGATCGCACGCGCTTGCATTTCCGTGATCTCCGGCGCCGTGATGCCCAGGCGGCAACCACGATGCCCGAGCATCGGGTTCGCTTCCGTGAGCGCCTGGACTTTCGCACGAATCGCCTCCGGCGAGACTCCCAACCGCTCGGCCATCGCCTGGATTTCCTCCTCGTGCTTGGGGAGGAACTCGTGCAACGGTGGATCGAGCGTCCGGATCGTGACGGGGAATCCAGCCATCGCCTTGAAGATGCCGACGAAGTCCTCTCGCTGCATCGGCTCGAGCTTGGCCAGAGCAGCACGTCGCTCCTCGGGCGTCGTCGCCATGATCATCTCGCGCATCGCCCAGATGCGGTCGCCCTGGAAGAACATGTGCTCGGTCCGGCAGAGACCGATACCCTCCGCACCGAGTTCCCGCGCCTTGGCAGCGTCCTCCGGCGTATCGGCATTGGCGCGGACACGCAAGCGCCGAAACTGGTCAGCCCAGCCCAGCAGTTCCGCCAAATCGCCCCCGACACTCGGCGGGATCGTCGGGACGGCCCCGAGCATCACTGCGCCGGTCGAGCCATCGATGGTAATGACATCACCGCGCCGTACCACGAGATCGCCGACGCGCAACTCCTGACGCTCGTAATCGACCACGATCGCCGAACACCCGACGACTGCCGGCTTCCCGATGCCGCGGGCGACCACCGCCGCGTGACTCGTCATGCCGCCGCGCGCCGTGAGAATGCCTCGCGCCGCGAGCATGCCGTGGAAATCGTCGGGGGACGTTTCCAGTCGCACCAAAATGACCGCTTCACCACGATCGCCGAGGAGCTTGGCTTCGTCCGCATCGAAGACCACCTTGCCGCTGGCTGCCCCTGGGCTGGCCGGCAGCCCCTTGGCGATCGGCTCGCCCTTCCACGAGGGGTCGATCATCGGGTGTAGGAGTTGATCGAGATGTTCTGGCGAGACGCGGAGAACTGCCTCCTGCGGTTCGATCAACCCCTCGTGCACCATATCGACCGCGATTTTGACCGCTGCCCGACCGGTGCGCTTACCGGTCCGCGTCTGGAGCATCCAGAGCTTGCCGCGCTCGACCGTGAACTCCAGATCCTGCATGTCACGGTAATGGCGCTCGAGTCGATCGGCAACCTCGAGCAGCTGCTCGTACGCACCGCGCAGCAGCGGGTCGTTTGCCATCTCCTGAATCGGCTGCGGCGTGCGGATGCCCGCCACCACGTCCTCGCCCTGCGCATTGGTCAAGTACTCGCCGAAGATTCCCTTCTCGCCGGTACTCGGATTGCGCGTGAACGCGACACCGGTCGCCGAGTCTGGCCCCAGGTTGCCGAAGACCATCGCCTGAACGTTCGCCGCTGTGCCGAGGTCATGGGGGATACCATGCGCATTCCGGTAGTCGATCGCTCGCCGATTGTTCCAGGATTCGAACACCGCGAGAATCGCCCGACGCAACTGGTCGTACGGGTCCTGCGGAAAGTCGCTTCCGGTCGCTTCTCGCACGATTCCCTTGTACGTCTCGACCAACCGCTGGAGCTGCTCCGCCGGGATCTCGTAATCCTGGACGACACCGATCTCCCGCTTGAGCTCGTCGAGCGCATCCTCGAAGCGTTCCGAGGGGATATCGAGCACGACTTTCCCGAACATCTGGATCAGGCGCCGGTAACAATCGTAGGCGAAACGCTCGTTCAAGGTCATCGCAGCGAGACCACGCACCGTCTCGTCGGTCAGCCCGACATTGAGAATCGTGTCCATCATGCCAGGCATCGAGAACTTGGCACCAGACCGAACCGAGACGAGCAACGGCTGAGCTGGATCGCCGAACCGGCGCCCGAGTTGTTCTTCGATATCCCGTAGTCCCTCCAGAACTTCATCCCACAACCCTTCGGGCATCTGCCGGCCACCCTGCAGGTAGGCCACACAGGCCTTGGTCGTGACGGTGAATCCCGGAGGTACCGGCAGGCCGATCCGCGTCATTTCGGCCAGGTTGGCCCCTTTGCCGCCGAGGAGATCCCGCATCTGCGCGTTGCCCTCGCGGAAGAGGTACACCCAGCGCCGTCCGGTCGCCACAGATGCCATGACGCTCCCTCCTTGTCGTTTCCAGCATCGAGGTCGAAGGCGGACACGCGCTGCTCTTACCCTGTTTAACTGTCCACGACCAACTTGGCAAGGCTCGCGAGCAGGATCTTGGTTCCGTGCCGCTTGAACTGCACGGTCACTTCCTGGTCTCCCGCACTCTCCCGCACTGCCAGCACTACCCCATCACCGAAGGTGGGATGAAACACGCGCTGCCCCGGCTGGTAGCGCCGCACGACCGGAGCAGCTGACCGCTCCTCCGGCCGTGACGATGCCGTACGACCCGGCAACCCACCGGCTCGCTGCCAGCCACTGGCTCG
>BEID01000236.1 GCA_002898975.1 bacterium HR27
GGCGGTCGCCGGAGCGCGAGATCGCGATCGAGTTGCCGTGCAGTCGCTGTAACGGTCATGGCACCCAACCTCTCACACCCGGATCCGCGGATCGAGGAGCCCGTACATGATGTCTACCCAGATGTTCGCGACCGCGACGAAGAGGGCGTACAGCAAGGTCGTTCCCATGATCATCGAATAGTCGCGTGCCGCGATCGCCACCACATACTCGCGTCCCATACCGGGGACATTGAAAATCGTTTCGATGATGAAGGATCCCGTCACCAAGGCAGCGACCGCCGGTCCCAGCACCGTCACGACCGCGATCAGTGCGTTGCGGAGCATATGCCGCGTCACCACGCGGAACTCGCTCAGACCTTTCGCGCGGGCCGTCCGCACGTAGTCCTGGCGAATCACTTCGAGCATCGACGATCTGGTCAACCGGGTCAAATACGACATCGTCCCGAGACCGAGTACGATACCCGGTGCGAGGTACGCAGTCGACAGGCCCTGCCATTCCTCAGGTTCGCGGATCGGCTTCACCCCGAACAGCTGGCTCAACAGAATCACGACCAGCACACCGATCACGAAGCTGGGAACCGAGACACCGAGCGTGGCGACTGTGAGACTGATATAGTCGATCCAACTATTCTGCTTCAGCGCGCCCAAGACGCCGAGTGGTATCCCCACGAACACCGCGAAGACCGTCGCGACCAGTCCGACTTTGGCCGTCGCGGGAAACTTTCGCCAGAGAATACTCTGCACCGATTCGGTCCCCTTGGAACGATACGATGGACCGAGATCGAAGTGAGCGAGCCCCCAGAGGTAGTGGAAGTACTGGCTGTCGAGGAACGCCTGTGCGAGATGGAACGGGTTCCGCTCGCCGCTTTGCCACCGCTCCCGGACAGCCGCGCTATTGAACCAGACGGGCTTGTCAAGGCCGAACTTTTGATTCAGCGCCTTGAGTGTCGCTGACGCGACCGGCTTCTCGCGATCCCAGGGGCCACCCGGTGTCTGATGCATCAGGAAAAACGTGATCGTGGTCACGACCACGATGACCGGTATCAGCCATAAGACACGTCGGACGACGAACGACAGCAGCATACCGTTCCTCCTGACTAGGAGCCGGGCCGGGGGATTTCCCCGGCCCGGTACTGCATGCTACTTCTGAATATCGAGCGTCATGAGCGAGGCGAATTCGCCGGGGAAGGCATCATCGCTCGGTGTCGGGTTGTAACCGGTGACGGACGGCTTCACCAACCAGATATTGAGCGGGTTGTACAGGAACGGCCCAGGCGCATCGTCGATCAGAATCTGGTGTGCCTGTTTGTACAACTCGATGCGCTTCTGCTGATCCAGCTCCTGATCCGCCTGTGTCACGATGCGATCGAACTCTTGATTGCAGTACCCGAAGCGCTGCGCGAAGGTCGCGTCGCACTTCCAGTAGACGCTTAACCAGTTCTGGGGATCAGGATAGTCCTGGATCCAGCCAGCGAGCGTCATCTGCGGGTAGGTACTCGGATCCTTGCGCATAGCGACGAGCGTCTTGCCATCGACCGGCTCGAGCGTAATGTTGACGCCCAAGATATCCCGGTACTGACCGGCGATCCACTCGACCCGCGGGCGTGCCGCCGGATCGTCACTGTTATAGGTCAACTTGATTTCCGGCAGCTTGTCTGGCCCACCGTAGCTCGACTCAGCGAGCGCTTGCTTAGCCTTCGCCGGATCGAAACCGTACTTGTCCGTCCCGATGTGGCCTGGAATCCCGGGCGGAATCCACTCGAGCGTTGGCGTGCAGTCACCGTTCCGGATCTGCTCGCAGTACGTCTTGCGATCGAAGGCATAGGCGAAGGCCTCGCGCACCTTCTTGTCGGTAAATGGCTCTTTCGTCAAATTGAACGACAACTGGATCGTCGTCGCGGCCGGATAGGTGACGAGTTGCTTGGAGAGTTCCGGATCGCTCTTGATCGCCGGTAACTGGGAGGGATCGGGCGAGAACATGTCGATTTGCCCGGCCTTGTAGGCCTCGAGCGCGACCGAACTCTCCTTCTGGTAGACGATCTCGACGCCATCCAGCTTCGGCTTACCCTCCCAGTAGTTCGGGTTGGCGACGAACCGAATGCGTTGATCCTCAACGACCTCGACCATCTGGAAGGGCCCGTTGCCGATCTGGAGCTTCGGATCCTTCCACCAGTTTTCCCCACCCTGCTCGATCAGCTCCTTGCGGGCCGGGTAGAAGACCCAGAGAGAGGCGATCGTCGGGAAATACGGCGCTGGATGCGTCAGCCGGACGATCAAGGTACGATCGTCCGGTGCCTCCACGCCGAGCTTCTGCCGAGCAGCTTCATAGGCAGCCTGGTCGTTCGGGTCCGTCTCGGCGAACTCTTGGCAACCGACGATGTCGAACAGGATCGACTGGTACTCCCCCGCGGTCTTCGGGTCGCAGGTCCGCTCGACCGCATACCG
Organism: bacterium HR27; assembly: GCA_002898975.1. GTDB lineage: Bacteria > Chloroflexota > Chloroflexia > Thermomicrobiales > Thermomicrobiaceae > Thermomicrobium. The sequence goes on from BEID01000236.1 coordinate 2,446, forward strand.
GAACCGCTCGGCAGTGAGCGGCGTCCCGTCGCTGTACTTGAGCCCAGCTCGCAAGTGGAACGTCACCGCGGTCCCGTCCTGATTGAATTCCCAGGACTCTGCAGCAGCCGGGACGGTGTTGAGATTCTGGTCGAGACGCGTGAGTCCTTCGTAATTCATGTGCAGGACCGCGATCTCGTTCGAGAAGGAACTCTTCTGCGGATCGAACACGTCCGGATAGGTGTACTCGTGAATCCGCAGGATCTTCTCACCACCGGTCGTCGTCACCGCTGCAGCGGGTGTTTGCCCTGCTTGTGGCGTTTCACCCGCTTGCGGCGTCACGCCACTCGGGACAGGGGTCGGGGTCGCCTGCGAACGCGCGCAGGCCGCCAGAACGGGTAGCGCAAGCACGAGCAACCAAAGGATGTGCCAAATTTTCCGAGATTTCCGCATCTCACACCTCACGCTCCAACGCTGTCGACACCGACCATTACCCACAGGCGCGACCACTTCATGGTGGACTGCGTGATCGCCGAAGCATCATATTCCACCTCGACCTGCCCGGCCGTACTCTACTCCTCGTTGCCGATTAAGTCAATAGAACGGTGCCGATTAAGTACGAAACAGTACCTGCGGTCGGCCAAGCCCTCTTTTGGCTCGAGTTCGGATTCTGTCTTTGTGCATGTGCCTATACTTGCCCTCACGACCAGCCGATGGTCGGTCGCTGCAGGGAAGGAGAACAGGCCGCATGCGCGATCTGCGTCGGCTCCATCTGCGATTCGCAAGCCGTGCTGTCCATGCCGGTGAACGGCCAGCGCCGCGCGACGTCATTCCGACGGTCACTCCGATCTATCCAGCGTCGACGTTCCTCTACGAGGATCTCGACCAGATGGATGCGGCCCTCGGCGGGGCCGAGGGGCTCTTCGTGTACGGCCGCTACGGTAATCCGACCACGGAGGCACTGGAGACCGCGGTCGCCGCACTCGAAGAGCAGGAAGCCGCCCTGGCATTCGGTTCCGGTATGGCTGCACTCCACGTGGCACTGCTCTCCTGTGTCGAAGCGGGCGATCGGATCGTCGCTTCTCGCGATCTCTACGGACAGACGATCACCTTGCTTCGGCTCGTGTTCGGTCCACTCGGCGTCGAGACCGAGTTCGTCGACATCCTCGACCTCGACCAGGTGGAGGCCGCTCTCGCCAAGGGACGCGTGCGCGCGGTGCTCTGTGAGACGATTTCGAACCCACTGCTCCGGGTCACGGACCTCCCAGCCTTGGCCGAGTTGACGCACCGCTACGGAGCACGGTTGATCGTCGATAACACCTTCGCGACCCCGTATCTGGTGCGACCGGGAACGTACGGCGCCGATTATGTCGTGCATAGCGCGACCAAGTACCTCGCCGGGCACGGTGACGTC
>BEID01000237.1 GCA_002898975.1 bacterium HR27
GACCAGTGCCGTGGCGATCCCCCGCTCGCTCCAGCCGACGGCGTTCTGCACGGCGATGAGGAAGGCGGTCGCGCTGAAGCCCATCCCGGTGCCGAACAGGGCTGCTGCGGTCACTGCCCAGGCCAGGCTCTGCGCGCGCGGGACGAGCTGGAGCGCGAGCCCACCGGCGAGCATGGCTGCCATCCCCGCTAGCACCGAGCTGCGGAACCCGAAGCGCAGGATGACCCGGCCGGAGACGGTCGACGCGACCGACCAGGCGACGGCGAACGGCATGACGGTCAGCCCGGCTGTCCTCGCTGTCCCACCGAGTACCCCCTGAACGAAGAGCGGGAGGTACGAGGTCACTCCGAACATCCCGGCCCCGATGAGGACGCTCCCGAGCGTCACCACCGCCACCAGCCGTCGCCGGACGAGGTGGAGCGGGATGACCGGTTCAGCAGCACGCCGTTCGATCCACCCGAAGCAGAGCAGGATCGCGATGCCGAGCCCGATCCCGCCGAGCGACTGCAGTGAGAGCACGGCGCTCCCCTCACCGGCTGCCAGGAGGCCGACCAGCAGCACCGTCAGCCCGAGGGTCAGCGTGGCTGCACCAGCAACGTCGAGCGCATGACGCTTCGCCACCAGCTGTTCCCGCAGTGCCAGGCCGAGAAGAGCGATCGCGACGAGGCCGAAGGGCACGTTCACGGTGAAGACCCAGCGCCAGCTGAGCGTGTCGGTGAGAAACCCGCCCACCGTCGGCCCCGCAACAGCGGATGCACCCCACACGGCACTGGTCAGCCCCTGCAAGCGGGCCCGCTGCTCGATCGGGAAGAGATCGCCGAGGATCGTCAGCGTCACCGGGAGTATGCCACCTGCTCCGAGTCCCTGGAGCGCGCGGAAGAGAACGAGCTGGGACATCGACTGTGCCAGTCCACAGAGCAGTGAGCCAGCGAGGAAGAGCACCATCGCGACCAGGAGCACACGCTTGCGGCCGTACAGGTCTGCCAGTCGTCCGTAGAGCGGGATGGTCGTGGTCGAGGTCAGAAGATACGCCGAGAAGACCCACGGGTAGAGCGCCAGTCCGCCGAGTTGCCCGACGATGGTCGGCATCGCTGTGCCGACGACGGTCGCGTCCAGGGCGGCCAGGAAGGTCGCCGCGAGCACGCCGCTCACGACCGCGATCGTCGCCCCGCGCCCGAGCGCAGCCCGCTGCTCTGGCGCGCGAACATGCTGCCTGTCGACCTCGCCTGCTCCGTTCACCTCAATCCCCTAGCTTGCCTACAGTATAGATGGCCGTGCCACGTTCCAGATTCCGCAAGCCGACTCATGGTTCACCTGAGGCCGGTACAGTGGCAATCGCTGAGCGTTCTGGATTACCCGAGAGCCGATTCGCCGCTCGTTCCTGGCAAGCGAGCCGGGTTTTCCCCTTGTCGAAGACCCAACCGTTACCGCACACTCGAGAAGCAGCGGCGAGCGATGCGAAGGCCGGAAGCGAGTCGGGTGCTGTCCCACCGAGAGGAGCGAACGATGCCCGGTCGCACGATTCCGCATCGAGCGTCTCGGTACCGCATCGTGTGTCGAGCGGTCAGTTGGTCACTCGTCGTCGTGCTCGTCTTGCTCGCTGCCGCGTTCCCGATTCCGGTATCCGCGCTCCCGACCGGTCACGATGCCTTCCTGGATACCTGGGCGCGGAGCGACCTCCCGGTCGCGGGTGGTCGCGTCAGCCGGACCTGGATGTGGGGTCCGGAACCCTTCACGACGCCGCTCCGCGAGCCGTATGCCGACGCTCCCGGTGGCACGCGCCTCGTCCAGTATTTCGACAAGTCGCGCATGGAGATCACCGATCCCGCTGCCGATCGCTCCTCGCCCTGGTACGTGACCAACGGCCTCCTGGCCAAGGAGCTGATCACCGGCCAGCTCCAGCTCGGCGATGCGACCTTCGAGCCACATCCACCTGCCCAGGTCAACGTCGCCGGCGATCCCGATGATCCCACTGCGCCCACCTATGCCACATTCGGCTCCCTGCTCGCGACGCCGCCGCTTCCGGTCGGGACGCTGGTGACGCAGACGCTCGATCGCTCCGGCACGGTCGGGGAGGATCCAGCACTGGCTCGCTACGGCGTGGTCGCGAGCGTGCATGTCCCGGAAACGAACCATTCCGTCGCCTCCGTCTTCTGGGCCTTCATGAACAGTCGCGGCACGGTCTACACCGGCTGGCATTTCCGGGAGGATGCGCTCTTTCCCAACCCCTTCTATGCCACGGGCTTCCCGATCACCGAGCCGTACTGGACGCGGGTTCGTGTCGGCGGAACCCCGCGCGACGTGCTCGTCCAGTGCTTCGAGCGGCGCTGTCTCACCTACACGCCGGACAACCCGCCGGGCTGGCAGGTCGAAGCGGGCAACGTGGGGCAGCACTACTACCGCTGGCGCTACGAGCAGCTGGGACAGGTGCCGCAGGATGCGGCGGTCTACGAGCTGGCGACCGTCACCAACGTCGTTGACGGCGACACGATCGACGTGCAGTTCGCTCATGGCCGGACGGCCCGTGTCCGGCTCATCGGCGTCGATACGCCCGAGGTCCACGGCGAAGTCGAGTGCTACGGCCCTGCCGCTTCGCAGTTCACGACCGAATGGCTGAACGGTAAGCAGGTGGCGCTCGAGCGTGACGTCTCGGAGACCGATCGCTACGGTCGCTTGCTCCGCTACGTGTGGGTCGGGCCCTATCTCTTCAACGAGCTCCTCGTCCGTCAGGGCTACGCGGGTGTCGCCACCTACCCGCCCGACGTGAAGTACACCTGGCGGTTCGTCGAAGCCGAGCGGGCCGCTCGCGAGGAGCAGGCGGGACTCTGGAGTGCGTGCCCGGTCTCGCCGGTCGGCGGTGGGCAGGAGCCGGTTCCCGCACCGCCCTCGACACCTGCGCCGATTCCGTCCCCGACACCCACACCGCCTCCTTCAACGAACTGTGATCCGAGCTATCCGGATGTCTGCATCCCGCCACCGCCACCGGATCTCGACTGCGGGGACATCCCGTACCGCAACTTCACCGTGCTGCCGCCCGATCCGCACCGCTTCGACCCCGACCGCGATGGAGTCGGCTGCGAGGCTAGCTGACGGTGCTGTCTGTCTCGATCGTCCCGGTGTCGTTCTCCCGGCCGGTCACACCGGGGGTCGCTGACGCTTCGACGCTATACTGTCGGCTGGGGTTCTGTCGAAGGGAAGGGAGCGCACCATGATCGGAGTCACTGGTGCCAGTGGACGGCTCGGTCGGCTGGTGATCGCGGAACTCTTGCAGCGGGTCCCGGCGAGCGAGATTGTCGCACTCGCTCGCACGCCGGAGAAGATCACCGAGCTCGCGGCCCAGGGTGTCACGGTCCGGCGTGCCGATTACGATGACCCCTCGACGCTCGATGCGGCGCTGGCTGGTGTCGAGCGGCTCCTTCTGATCTCCGGTTCCGAGGTCGGCCGGCGCATCGCGCAGCACCGGAACGTGGTCGAAGCTGCCGTTCGTGCCGGCGTGCGCTTCGTCGCCTACACGAGCATCCTGCACGCCGATCGGACGCCGCTCCGTGCGCTGGCTGAAGAGCACCTGGCGACCGAGGAAGCACTGCGGGCGAGCGGTCTGGCATGGACGTTCCTCCGCAACAGCTGGTACACGGAGAACTACGAGGACCGTGCTCGGGCGGCTGCCGCCACCGGCGAGCTCGTCGGCGCGACCGGTGACGCCCGGATCTCCTCGGCGACCCGGGCCGATTACGCGGCGGCCGCTGCGGTCGTACTCACCACCGATGGACACGCTGGCCGGATCTACGAGCTGGCTGGCGATGAGGCCTG
>BEID01000238.1 GCA_002898975.1 bacterium HR27
CAACCTCTGGCGAGGAGTATACTGCCGTGACCCCACCGCGTAACCGCCCGCACCGTGCGATCATCTTCGATGCGGACGACTTCGGGTTTCATCCTGGCGTCAACGAGGGAATCGTTCGCGCACATCGGTCCGGCGTCGTGCGCGCGGCGTCACTTTTGGTCACCGGCCCCGCCACTGCTGACGCAGTCTCGCTCGCTCGTGCCCACCCGCTGCTTGATCTGGGCATCCACCTTGCGCTCACCACGGTCCGTCCGGCGTCACAACCCCAGTGTGTCGCCAATCTGGTAACCCGATCGGGCCGTTTCCCGCGGCTTGGCCTCTGGCTCCTCCGGCTCGGACTTGGGAGACTCGATCCAGACGATATCCGACGCGAACTCGCTGCGCACATCGAGCGCGCTCGCCACAGGCCTCCGTTTCACGCCCCCAACAGTCACCGCCACGTCTATCTCTTTCCACCGGTACGTGCAATGGTCGCCATGCTCGCCCGACAATCGGGTCTTCCTTTCGTCAGACGGGTGGCATGGCGTCCGCTCCAGCCGACCCATGAGGTCACCAACGCGGCTAAACATGCGGCATGCCGTCCTCGACAGGGCAACAAACCATTTGGGCGAGCGTACCCGTCTCGTCGGCACGCTCATGACCCCGCCCCGAGCTGCACGCTCCCGCTGGCCGGCCTTCCTCCGCACCCTACCGGTTGGCGTGACCGAACTGGTGTTTTTATTCTCATCTGGTGGATCCGGGTACTCAGCCGAGTTGATCCGCTCCGAGCAGGGGGTGAAGCGCAACTCTGGTGGTTGACGAGCCAGCATCTCACGACCGCGCTCGTCCCATCGGCGATCGAACTCATCAGTGTCGAGGCGCTCGCTTCGCGGTAGAGCAACCGTGTTCCGTGTCAAGCGGGCGGCGTGGTCGAGGTGGCCCGTGCGGAGTCCCAGGGCTGTCCCGTCCGCACCAAGGCATTGGCCAGCACCAGCAGCGTGCGCATGCAGGCCGTCACCCCACTGTCGGCGGTTTCCCTGCCGCCCGCAGCAGCTCGTGGAACGCCCACAGCCATGGGTTGTGCCGGACCCCGGCCAGCGCCGCCAAGTAGAGCACCCGGGGGGGACCGTCGCTCGGCCGCCCCTGATGATCCGCCGCCGACGGTGTCGCCCACTCTCCCCGCTCAGGGGGGGCCACCCCGACCAAGCTGGCAATCGCCGTGCGGCCGAGCTGCCCCAGTTCGGGTCGGCAGGCGACCAGGGTTGCGGCCGTGAGCAACCCCACGCCGAGGATGGTGCGCAGGAGCTGTACCGTGGCCAGGAGCGCCGGACAGCTCGCCAGGAACGCGGCCACCTCCTGCTCCACCCGGGCCAGCTCCGTCTGCAGGAGCTGCCGGTGCCGGTCGATCTGCGCCTGCACCCGGGGGCTCGGGTCTGCTCCCGCTGCTGCCGCTCGGCCCGGCGCAGCTGCTCGCGCTGGCGGCGGGCGAGGGGCGCGGCCCGCTCCTGCCGGTCCGCTTCAGCGGGCGGACCGGCGGCTCGATGCGCTGGGCGAACAGCGCCAGCGTCCGGGCATCCACCCGGTCGGTCCTCGCCAGGCGCCCCAGAGCCCGGGCGAAGTCGCGCGTTGGGCGCCGATTGCCTACCACCACCGGCAAGCCCGCGGCAGCCAGTTCCGCCCAGATCAGCTGCTCGGACCCGCCACTGGCCTCCAGTACGCTCCGCGCGGGAGTGCGCGGGACGGTCCACTCCGCCCGCTGGGCAGGACCGCGACCACCAGCGTCTCCTTTACTCTCGTCGATCCCGACCCACGCGGTCATCGCCATCCCCCCATGCTGCACCGCATCTGGTCTCCACAGGAAAGGAGTTGCTCCACTGCTTGGCCTAGCCTTATCCTGCGGGATGCTATCCCGGGCAACAGTTCGGGCTCGGGGGGCAGGGAAGGACAGCGCCGCACGCTCTCCCACGGACTCCTCGATCCTGAGGGGGATCGGTCTGCTGCCCTCCTCCCTGTCCCACGCCAAACATATAGATGACCACGCGGCACCTCTGCACTCTCCCGGTCATCCCACCGCTCGCTAGGAACGCCCGGGCGCTGCGAATCGGGTCCCGGTCGACAAGCTCATCACGATCGGTATCGGGGTCGTGATGATCGGGCTCCGGATTCCCTGGATGATGTACCTCCCCTGGGCCGGGGACTCCGTTTTCCATCTGCGGGCGATAACGCTTTGCAACTCTACCGTTCACGAGCGACAGCCAACAGACTACCTCTTCTGCGTTTCGCTCGTTCGACTGCTCGGCCGCTTCTTGCAGGACGTTCACCGGGCCCTGGTCTGGGTTTCCGTGCTCCGAGCCGGGATCGCGACGAGTGTGCTCCCGCTCCTGGCTCGTTGCCTCCACGATCGCCTCACGGGGAGGTGGCAGCTGGGCTTCTCGCGACGCCCGTCACCTTCTGGTTCGACAGCGAGGTCGCCCATCCGTACACGACCCTCGCCGCCGGAACGACTGGTCTCGCGTTCCTCGCGCTGGCGCTCGCGCGTGATCTGTTGCCTGGTGTCCGTGGCGCAGCCGCAGCACTCGCCTGGGCCCTCCTGGCTGAGTTCCGGCAGGATCTGCTCCTTTTGCTTGCAGCGCTGTTCCTCGCTGCACGGCGGGGGCGTCCGCTGCGCGACCGGCTCACCGACTGTTGCGCTGGGTCGATCGGTCTCCTTGCCTGGCTGATGCCCACGGCTGCCCTGTCCGAGGGCTTCGTCAAGCATCTGCACATGACGTTCCGTCAAAATTCGCAGGTCGGCGGCTCTTCCTCGCTGTTCGCTCTCGGATGGCAGGCACTGCAGACCGATGCGCTCGTACTCGCAACCTTTCTCTGGGAGGGGCTCAGCTTTGCACTCCCCGGGCTGCTGGTCTTCCTCCTGTACTGCGGGTTGCGACCCGCCGCCGGTGGTCCAGCGCTCCGCTCGCTCCTCCTCTGGGCCGCCCCTCGCCTCATTCCTCGCCGTCAACATGAGCGACTACGGCTACACCTTCACCGCGCTGCCCGCGCTCATGGTGCTAGCTACCCGCGGTCTGATCGCGGACGCACCCGGCAACCTGTGATTCAGGAGACGCCTTGCTGCCCGCGCCAGTGCCTTGGGTCCGGCTCGGTCATACCATCCTTGCCTGCTGACTCGCCATCGCCGTGACCGCGGGAAACTCTTCGGTCTTCTCAGCGCAGCCGGTATCGACGGCTTCGACCAGACGATACGTGCGCGGATCCAGTGCGTTCGCGAGCAGTGTCGACCTGAGGAGATCCTCCTGTTCAGTTCGGCGTACTATCAGCATGTCCGCTGCTTCCTGCCCGAGTACCGCACCTGGTTTTGAGATCCTGCACGCTGACCGGTGGGTGTGCGGCGGGTCGAGCCAGGCATCGGCTGGCTCATGGTCTTTGACCAACTGGTTCGTCCTGCCCCCGGCCGATCCGGCTCCACCTGGGTGGAGTCGATTTCACTCGTCTCCTGCCGGTGACACGCCAGTATTCGACAGCCAGAAGTTGACACTGAGCATCGAAAGGTTGGAGCATCGATAGTAGCAGCCTTCGATCGCACGCTCGTCACGCTACCGCGCCCGTACTCGGACAACGTGGCGTTGGTGCTCGCCGTGGCAAGTCTCCGATTCGTCTTGGGACTTATCATGCACATACTGCAATGGCTCGATCGGCCTGCCACGCCACCGGAGAGCCGTGATGCCTAACGGGTGTGAGTTTCTCAGAGCGCCCTTCGCCTCGTATCACCAATCATTTTGTCGCCCGCCTGTTGGTTCAGGCCCCTTTCTTTCTAACGACCTCCTCG
>BEID01000239.1 GCA_002898975.1 bacterium HR27
CAGCATCGCCGATTCGGTCAACTCCAGTGTCAGCCGCTCGGCGGCGAGCCCGGTGACCTCGAGGACATCTTCAGCGAGTTGCGGGACATCGATGTAGAGAAAGTCGGTCGGACTCAAGTTCACACTGACCGTGAGATCGGACGCGAGACCGAGGCGCAGCCAGCCCCGCAGTTGCCGGCAGGCTTGCAGGAGCACCCACTGCGTGAGCTGCGAGATCAGGCCGGTCACTTCGGCGAGCGGGACGAACACGCCAGGCGACACCGCTCCGCGCACCGGATGCTGCCAGCGAACCAGCGCCTCCAGACTGACGATGCGACCGCTCGCGAGATCCACGACGGGCTGGTAATGGAGACGGAGGTCTCCTTGCTCGAGCGCTCGGCGGAGGTCGCGTTCGAGCGCCTGCCGATCGACGCTCGCCTGGTAGAGTTCGGGGTCGAAGACAGCCAGGCGCTCGCGTTGCCGCTGCTTGCTCGCCTGGAAGGCGATCTCGGCCCGCCGGAGCACTGCGACCGGACTGTCCTCCGGCTCGACGAGCGCCAGGCCACCCCGCATGCTGAGGTACACCTCCTCGCCACCGACGTCGTACCAGTCGCTCAGGGCTTCCAAAAGCTGAGCCGCCACCCGGATCAAGCGCTGGCGATCGCCGGCACGCAAGAGCACCGCGAAGCGATCCGCCTCCAGTCGTGCAGCGAGCAGCGCCTCGGGCGTGTGGCGTAAGCGTGTCGCAACGGATCGGAGCGCAGCATCGCCGGCCTCCCAGCTGATCGCATCGTTCAATGCTGAGAAGCGTTCCAGGTCGCAGCAGAGAACGCCCAGCGCTTCGTCTGCTGCGGCCGGTCGATACGACTCGAGCGCCTCCAGGAAGCCGAAACGGTTCACGAGACCCGTCAGAGCATCCCGCGTCGCGCGCTCGCGCAGCAGCTGCTGCGCGCGGTAGCGCTCCGTCACATCGCGAACGGAGAGCACGATCCCCGCGATGTGCGGGTCGGTGCGGAGATCGATACCAGAGATCTCGACGACCCGCGACGGTCGCTCGGTGAGTCCCAGCTCGATACGGGTCGCACGATCGGGAAGCAACACTTCGGCGAGCCACCGCTGGAACCGCTCCGGATCGGCGATGAACGCAGCGAGCGGACGATCGATGAGGGCATGCGACTCGATGCCGAGGACCGAGCGACTGGCCGGTGAGGCGAACCGGACGGTTCCCTCGCTGTCGAGCACCAGGAGCGCGTCGGGCGAAGCGAGAACAGTCGCCCGCAGCCAGGCGTGGTGTTGGGCCTCGACCTGCTCGGCCCGGCGCTGGAGCACGGCCGCCGTGATCAACTGCCCGACCAGCGTGAGCAGATCGATTTCCTCCTCGCTCCAAAGCCGGCGCTCCCGCTGCTGCGCCGCAACGAGGCAGCCGAGCAACTGTCCGGAGGCAAAGAGCGGCACGGTGACCAGCGAACAGATACCCAGGCGTTCCAGGACGGTGCGCTCCGCTTTCGCTTCCTCCGCCAGCTGCTCGAGCGTCACGAGCGCGATGAGCTGCCGCTGCTCGAGTTGCTCACGGAACCAGGTGAGATCGGCCAATGTGCAGTCGTCCGGCCAGTGCAGCGCGTGCGACGGATCGTCGGCGTGCCAGCTCCCGAGGAGCGTCACGCGCCCATCTTGACAACAGAACAGCACGAGTATGTCGACGGCGAGAAACTGCCCCACGTCAGCGAGAATCGTGGACAGCGTCGCTTCGAGCCGCTCACTGGTCACAGCGACCAGGTTGCTCGCGATCCCGAGCAGCACGTTATGGAAGGCCAACTCGCGCTGGAGGCGGGCTTCGAGGCGCTTCTGTTGCGTGATATCGGTCAACAGCCCATGCCAGATCCAGGGACGGCCATGTTCGTCCGGCACCAGGATCGCCTCGTCGCGGAGCCACACGACTCGGCCGTCGCCGGTGCGGAAACGATACTCGACGCGAAACGGCTCGCCCGAGCAGTCGGTCTGTTCTTCCTGATGGAGTGCCCAGACCCGGTCTTCCGGTAGGACGTACTGCTCGTACCAGGTGACCCGGTCGACTTGCAGACGCTCCGGTGGCCAGCCGAGCAACCGTTCGGCCGCCGGGCTCACGTAGACCTTCCGGTGCGGTGGAGCGACTTCTTCGGCATAGACCACAGCCGGGAGCTGTTCGATGAGCGCGCGATAGCGCCGCGCCACCGCCTCGAAGTCGGGAAGACGCGCCAGCACCTCACCGAGGTCGCGGACGGTCGAGCGCAGAAACGTACGCCCCCCGACCTGGACCGGTCCAGTCACCACCTCGACGAGCCGGACCTGGTGGTCAGCGAACCGGTGCAGGAACACGAAGCGCGTCGCCGGCTGCTGCAGCGCCTCCTGCATGCGGGTGACGATATCCGCCCACGGCAGGACGTTCAGCCGATCGATCCGGAAGGTCCGGAGCGTTGCCCGCGGCCAACCGTAGAAGCGTGCCGCTGCCTCGTTGGCATCGACGATCCGACCGTCCTCCGGGTCGATCAGGAGCTGCGGCTCGTCGGCATCACGGAACCCGGCCACAGCATCACCGGGCGACTCCGCTTCACTCGACCAGTCCTTCTGCCCCGCCGCGAGGGCCGACTGGTGAGCATCGCCCCGTACCCCCCTGGCCTCACGCCGTTCCACCCCGTCCCCCTGTTCCAGCGAGGACATGCTCAGTGTTCTGTAATCGGCAAACGCGCGAAGAACCTGAAGGGGCGTTGTCTTCTCGCTGCGTTCTCGAACGATGATTCACTGACCCAGCACGGTAACGTGCGCGGGACACACCGCGCTCGCCAGCCAACAGGCATGGTTACCGCGCCGCCGCGGCAGCCGGCCGCTCGACCTCCGGAAGTGGACCTGAACAACGACCGACCGTCCACGGATCCGCTGATCCGAACGGGTCTTATGTAGACGAAAGCCGCCCGGGGATATCCCCGGGCGGCGTACAGCGCAGCGATCACGCGCCAACGCGGCGCTCGATCACGGCAATCACTGCGGGCCTTCCCACTCGAAGAGCGGCGCATAGTCTGGGCCGAGCTGGTGCCTGACGTCATCGAGCTCGCCAGCGCTGACCGCTTCCTGTACCACGCTCATCACGGCTCGGGCCCAGAAGGCTGCCTCCGGCATCGGTGCGTGCAGCCGCTCAGCGATCCGTTCGTAGAACTGCTTGAGCGACATGTGCCGCCCCTCGCCGGCATGCGGGTACTCGAGGATATAGTCCTTGACGATCATCGGCAGCTGGGCAGCCAGGTCTTTCGCTTCTCCACCGGCCAGTCGCTCGGCGAGCGTCTCCAGCACTGCTCGCGTCACGCGCTCTGCCTCGCCACGCGAGGCCAACCGTGCCCGATGTTGCACCTTGCCGATGAACTCATCGAACTGCATGTCGCTCCCTCCCTGTCACGATCGCATCCGACGACGATACTATGCGACAGAACGTGCGATCGCGCAAGGGTCGCCTCGCCCGAGAGGGGAGACATCCACCCGGTAGGGGTCAGACGTGCGCGACCCTCCGGCCCGTCAGGGCCGGCAAACGGTGCCGCGCCTCCGGCGCGGACGAGCGCGGCACGCCTCGCCCCTACAGAATAGGGGGCGATCCACCGACCGTGACCGATCATGGGCCACCGTCGCCCTCGGTACCCGCCGTTACCCCCTGTAGGGGTCACGCGTGCGTGACCCGCCCGGGTCAGGCGTGCCTGACCCGCCAGGCCGTGAGGCTCGGGAATCCGACCCTGTTCGCCAACATTCCAACGTCGATGGGCGCGGCACGCGCTGGAGCCCCCTCACCCCCGACCCCC
>BEID01000240.1 GCA_002898975.1 bacterium HR27
GGCTCGTCGAAGCGTGGGCGAGCGGGAGCATGCCGGAGCCGGTCGGGAACGCGGTGCGCTGAGACGACCAGCGTTACCGGGGTGAGGCAAAACGGTATACTCGGGCTCGGCTGACGAGCCGGCCGCGAGGAGGCGAGCGATGACGATTGCGGCGACCGAGAAGCGAATCGTCCTGGCCGAAGTCATGGGCTACTGCTGGGGTGTCCGGCGTGCACTCGAGATCATCCAGCAGGCAGCCCAGCAGGGTCCGGTGGCGACAGTCGGTGACGTCATCCACAACCCGCAGGTGGTCGAACGGTTGCGGGCACAAGGGATCGAGCCGGTCGGCTCGGTGCTGGAGGCGCGCGAGCGCGGGTTCCGCCGGGTGGCGATCACGGCCCACGGCGCGGGGCCACAACGGGCGCGCGAGGCAGAAGAGGCTGGTCTCGAGCTGATCGACACGACCTGCCCACTGGTGACGAAGGTGCAGCGACTCGCCGAGAAACTGGTGCGCCAAGGGTATTTCCTGGTCGTGTACGGTGACGCCAACCACCCGGAAGTGCGCGGTGTCCTCGGTTGGGCGGGTACCAGCCGTGCGGTCGCCGCCAAGCACCTGGAGGATCTTCCCTGGAACGGCCCGCGCGGCATGCCCGGGGTGACCGCACCACCGCGCAAGGTCGCCGTCGTGAGCCAGACGACGAAGCAGACGGACGAGTTCCTCGCCTTCGCGCTGGGCCTCGCCAACTGGGTCGCGCGCCACGGGGGTGAGATTCGGATCGTGAACACGATCTGCCAGCCGACCTGGGAGCGGCAAGAGGCGCTGCGGGCTCTGGCGCAGGAAGTCGACGTGCTCTTCGCGGTCGGTGGTCGCAAGAGTTCCAACACGGCTCGGCTGGCCGAGGTCGGTCGGGCGTGCGGTGTGCCGAGCTATCACATCGAACGCCCCGAGGAGATCGATCCGGCCTGGCTGGAAGGGAAACGCGTCGTGGGCGTGACAGCAGGCGCGTCGACTCCCGACGAAGTCGTCCTCGCAGTGGTCGATCGATTGGTCGACTTGGGCTTTCGGCGACCCGATCGGTTGTGGCGCTACGAAGCGCCGGATTTGGACGACTTCGCCGAGTGAAGCTCCTTCGCGAGGAACCGATGCGACACAGACGTTCCCTGCCGGGCGTGGTGGCAGCCCTCGCTGCACTGGTGGCCTACGTGGGACTGGCACTCTGGGTGTGCCGTCATCCCGCGCCGGCCTGCGAGCTCGCGGTCACGCGTCGTCTCCAGGAAAAGACGCCTCCAGCTCTCGGCCGTTTTCTCCGCTGGGTGAGCTGGCTCGGCTTCCCACCGCAGAGCGTGCTCGTTCCGACCGTTGTCATCGCTGCGTTCTGGCTGCGCGGGGATCGGCGGACGGCCACGCAGCTCTTTTTCACCTGGACGGCGAGTACGGTCAGTTTCGTGACGAAACGACTGGTTCGGCGACCGCGTCCGAATCACCCGGCGGTGCGCATTCCCATCGCGCAGCCACGCGATGCGAGTTACCCGAGCGGCCATGTCGTGACCTACACAGCGTTTTGGCTGGCGGCGCTTCTCGCCCTCGCTGAACGAGCCCGCTGGCTCTGGTTGCGGGCGACCCTCATCGCATCCGCGATCGTTTTGGTCGGAACGGTCGGTTTGTCGCGGATCTATCTCGGGCACCACTGGCTGACCGATGTGCTGGGTGGATATCTCCTCGGTGGGAGCTGGTATGGTCTGGTGCGCGCCGTGAGCGGAAGGAGCGGGCAGCCGGAACGATGAACACGCTGTCGCGACCGCTCTTCACCGTCATCGCGCACCGTGGCGGCAGTGCCGCGCGCGGGGAGAACTCGGCAGACGGCTTCCGTGCAGCGATCGCGGCAGGGGTGCCGGCGCTGGAATGCGACGTTCGTCTGACTGGTGACGGGGCACTGGTCTTGCTCCATGACAGTGTCGTCCCCCTACCGGACGGTGGCCGGCTGGTCGTGCGGCACGCGAGTTTGACCGCTCTGCGGGTCGCCGTGCCGGATCTTTTGACACTCGAGGAATTTCTCGACGAGTTCGGGCATCGTGCACTCGTCAACCTGGATCTCAAAGGGAGCGGCTACGAACGGCAGCTGGCACGTGTCGTCGAGCGCTGGGGGCATCCGGAGCGGGTGTACATCACGAGCCAGCATGCTGCGAGCTTGCGACGATTGGCCCGGCTCCTGCCGACCGCGTACCGTGGCCTCTCGCACGGCCATGCGTTCACGCGGGTGCCACGTCGCGTTGCTGGACGCAGCGCGTTCCCGATGCGCTCCCTCATGGCGTTCCAGCTCGCCGTCACGCTCCGCCTGGCTCGCGCGCAGCTAGTCGCGCTGCACTACCGGGTGGTCACACCGTGGCTCGCGCGCTGGCTCCAGGTGCAGGGATGGCTGGTGACGAGCTGGACGGTCAACGATCCGCGCGAGGCTACCCGGCTCGTGCGTGCCGGGGTCCGGGCGGTGACGAGCGATGTGCCGGTGCAGCTCCTCCAGGCTCTCACGGCCAGGCAGCATTGTCCGGTGTCGTCCTGGACATGGGACGCGATCTTCGGTCAGGGTGCGCCCGCGCCCAGCTGGTGAAGTCGCGTCGCCAATGCCTCGGCGACCCATTCCAGGAACTCGCGATCGTCCTCGCCGAAGGCTGCCAGGCGGTCGCTATCGATATCGATCTCGCCCAGTACGCGTCCATCGCGGATGATCGGGACGACGATCTCGGAGCGTGTCGAGAGGAAGCACTGAAGGTAGCGCGGGTCCTCGCGGACATCGGGCACGATGATCGTCTGTCCCTCGCGTGCAGCAGCACCGCAGATCCCCTGGCCGATCGGTATGCGGACGTGTTCGGTCGCGGCTGGCCCCTGCCAGGCAGCGAGTACCAGCTCGTCGCCTTCGACGAGGTAGATCCCGACCCAGTCGTACCAGGGAACCGTACGCTCCAGGATCCGGCAGATGTCCTCGAGAAGTTCCGGGCCTCCGTCACTGCGAGCGAGACGCTCGCTGAGCTGGAGGCGGGCCTGTTCCAGTACTGCCTGTCGCTCTGGTTCGTGCATCGCGGTCTCCTCTCCTGCGCTCGATGCAGTGCGCTCACGCAGCCGGGCCGAACGACAGCGCGTCACGGCGCGGTCGGTGGCGCGGTCCCGTACCGCCACTCGTAATAATGGCGGCCGACGTTACCCATCTCCACCTGCCAGCCAGTGGGATTATCCGGCGTATAGGTGAGCACACGCCGCTCGAACGCCTGGACGAGTACCCAGCGGGACTGGCCCTGCAGGCGGACGAGTACCCAGTAGGGCTCAGTGATCGGCCGGCCGACCACGTAGAGTACATTCCACGGACGGGTAGCGAGCCACTCCACGAACGGACGAGCGCTGTTGTGGCCGGTTACCGGATCGTATCCCGCGTATACGACACCTGGGCGTTCCCGTGTCGGATCGACGAGAATCGTTCCATCGGGCGACAGCACCTCGCGGATCGGCTGGCCGCTCCGGTCGGGCTCTGCGGATCCGGTGACGAGCGCGCTGTGGGGGCGCAGGTCGGCGTACGTCGGCGCATCCGGATTCCACGGTGCGGGATCACCAGCGAGTGGGATCTCGGCCGGAGGGCGGTCGATGAATGCGTGGTCGCCCACCTGGAGCTGACCCAGCACCATCTCCCGGACGAGAAGACCGCTGGTCACGAACCACTCCGAGGCGGTGTCCGACTCCGGATCGTTGACTTCGAGACGCGCTTTATCGAGGTACAGGACCTGCCGGCGCCCGCCGGGCGAATCGGCGTACGGTTCCCACCGCATCGCCCAG
>BEID01000241.1 GCA_002898975.1 bacterium HR27
CACCGATCGAACCCTGGCGAAAGGAGAGGAATTGTGATCCGTGTCATCGTCCACGTGCTGAACGACGACCCGTTCGTCGCCGAACTCGCGACGCTTCCTGACCCGCGCGACGTCTACGTCGTGTTAAAGAACCCTCGCCGGCGCGACGGCAGACGCCTCGCCACGCTTGCCGACGGCGTCACCACTATCCTGTTCCCCTGGCAGCGCATTACGTTCATCGAACTGCTCGATGAACCGAAGTCGCAGCCTGACGGCCTCCTGACGATCTTTCGGGACAACTCTGAAGGAGGTTAGCCAGTCGTCCACTGCACCGAAAACCTGTCGCTGGCGAGCCACGCGAACTCGCTGCTTCGTCAACCAGTCCGCGCCGAAGCGCCGTATACCGACAACGGCGAGACACTCCAACCGGTAGTGGCAAACGCATCACGAAAAACTCGACGATCGGCAACTCCCGAGAACACAACGGCTCGCAGCTACTCTCGCATTCGGTACCACCGAACGATCTGCCGAAAATGATCTTCCGGCTTGATGAGCGGGTTCGCATCGACCCCACCGATGCGGTCGGTCACGAGGAAGCAGTACCGCGGATAATAGAGAATCACCGCCGGTACATACTCAGCGAACAGTCGCTGAAACTCCACGTACAACGAGCGGCGCTCCGCTTGATCCCTCGACCGCCTCGCCTCTTCGAGAAGAACATCGACTGTACGGTTTCGGAAACCGGTCACATTGGTGCCGATATCCGCCTGGGACGAATGCCACAGCTCGAAAACGTCCGGATCACCCGTGCCGGACATCCAACCGAAGATGGCCGCTGTGTACTCACGATTGAGAAGCTGCCGCTGCAACGTCTGCGCAGCGACCGGCTGTACGGTAACCGCGATCCCTACCTCAGCGAGCTGGCGCGCGACTGCCTGTGCAACCGCCACGCGGGGCGGATCGTCGACATTGACGAGCAGGGTGAAGCGGAAGTTCAGTCCACCTTGCTCGAGGATCCCGTCCCCGTTCTGGTCTTCCCATCCGGCATCACGCAACAGCTGCCGGGCCATCACCGGATCGAATCGATAGGTTTGTTCCTGGTACGCCCACGACGTCGGCGGAATCGGCCCATTGCCCGGTTCGCCCTGCCCGCCGAGTACGTCACGAACCAATGCCACGCGGTCGATTGCCGCCGATATCGCCTGCCGTACCCGTACATCCGCGAAGAGCTGCGCTTGGTTGTTCAAGAACAACGCGGTGTACCCGGCCAGCAACGGTGCGTACACGCGTGCACGCTCACCGACGAGTCGCGGATCCCGTGCAGCCGCCCAGGGCACGAGATCGAGTCCGTCGAGTTCACCACGACGGAACGCCGCTAGAGCCTCTTCCGTTGAGTCGTACAGCTGCACCACCACCCGATCGAACAGCGGTGCTGGTCGATCGAAACTTGGCGAGCGCACCAATTCGATCGACCCTTTCTCCAGATCGACAGCGTCGATCATGAACGGTCCGGTCCCCACTGGTCGCTTCGAAAAGGCGCTCTCGGGAAGATCAGTAGCGAGCGTTCCCTGCAGCGCGTGCTCAGGGAGTATCGGCACGGTCAGATGGGTCAGGAAGGGTGCATACGGCTCAGTCAGACGAAAGCGTAGGGTATAAGCATCGATGACTTCAACCCCCACACTGCGCCAGAACGTCGCTAGCGTCGCGTCGCCAGGAAAACCCGGATCCTGGATGAGCCGCACCGTGAAGAGCACATCGCGAGCGGTGAACGGTTGACCATCATGCCAGAGGACGCCGCGCCGGAGTCGGATCGTGTAGGTGAGACCATCATCGCTCACCTGCCATTGTTCAGCCAGCTCGGGTTGCGGAAGGCCACTTCCATCGACCCAAACCAGGCTTTCGAACAAGAGTTGACTGACCGCCGCTTCTGCTGTCGTCCGTGCGAGTAGCGGGTTCAGCGTCTCGATTTTCCCGATGATCCCGGCTCGAAAGGTTCCACCGGTGACGATCGCCACAGTGGTCGGTGAAACGTCTGCTACCGCAACTCCGCGGGCATTCGGAGTAGCGACTGGCCCTTCCGTAGCAGTGCCCCCGGTCCGGAAATGGGCGAGCGCGAACATCCCGCTCGTAGCGAGAACGATCAGCGAGGTCACCAGCCAGACGAACCACCATGGCGAAAAGGATCGCCGCCGCGTCACGCGCCTGCTCGATACCCTCGGGGACTGCACCAACCGGCGCACCTTTGCCCCTAAAGAAGCCACTGTCCGAGGATGGACAGGATAACGAAAATCGCAGCGACGCCGATCGTGAGCTGAAATAGCGTGCGCTCCAGTCCCCGTCGTGTGCGGTAGATCGCCGAGGTATCACCACCGAAGGCACCACTGAAACCCGACGCCTTCGCTTGGAGCAGGATCACCACTATGAGCAAGATGGAGAGCAGAATCATCGCCAGGTAGAACGCCGTTTCCATGCTCGCTTAGACCTCCTTCTTGGCCTGGGCAGCAGCCTGCGCCGCTTCGACGATGCCACAGAACTGTGCAGCGTCCAAACTCGCACCACCGACCAAAGCCCCGTCGATGTCCCGCTCGAGAAAGAAGGCGCTGGCATTCTCAGCGGTCACGCTTCCCCCGTAGAGAATGCGTACGCCCTGTCCGGCTCGTTCACCGTACCGCTCCGCAACCCACTCGCGAATGAAACGTGCAACGTGTTGGGCATCCGAAGCCGTTGCCGGCCGGCCAGTCCCGATAGCCCACACCGGCTCGTATGCGACAACGAGCCGCTCGGCCTGTGACGGATCGACCGAAGCGGCAATCGCCTGCAGCTGCCGCTCGATCACGCCAAGCGTCTCACCAGCTTCTCGTTCCTCCAGCCGCTCGCCCACGCAGAGAATCGGTGTCATATCATGTGCGAGAATACGCGCGAGTTTCGCTGCGACGACCTCATCCGTTTCACCGAACAGGCTGCGTCGCTCGCTATGGCCGACAATCACGTACCGGCAAAACGGTGCCAACATGAATGCCGCCACTTCGCCCGTGTACGCACCGCGCTCGTACATGCTGCAGGTCTGTGCCCCCACCACGATTGCGCTGTCGTGCAGCACCTCTGCCAGCGCCACGATCCAGGGGAAGGGCGGAATGAGCGCGACCTCGACATCCGCCAGACCAATGCAGCCTTTGGCGATCCCTTGAGCAAGCTGTATCGCTTCCTCGTATGTGGTGTGCATCTTCCAGTTGCCGGCGACGAGCGGACGTCGCATCCGGTTCGTCACGGCATCTCCTCCATCAGCACAGCAACGCCGGGCAACTCGCGCCCCTCGAGATACTCGAGTGTCGCTCCCCCACCCGTCGACAGGTGGCTGACCCGGTCAGCCATTCCCAGTTCGTGGAGCGCAGCCACCGAATCCCCACCACCGACAAGCGTAAAGCCGGCACACCGCGCAACCGCTTCGGCCACACCACGGGTTCCATCGCGGAACTCCGGCACCTCGTAGACCCCCATCGGGCCGTTCCACACGAGCAGCTTCGCCGAAGCGATCACCTCACCGAACCGGCGGACCGTTTCCGGTCCGATATCGAAAACCGCGCAATCAGCCGGAATATCTCCGACCTGAACCACCCGGCGCGCTGCCGGTTGTTCGAGTGACGGTGCAATGACGATGTCGACGGGGAGTTCGACCCGAACTCCCCGCTGTTCAGCGAGCGCGAGCAGGCGCCGCGCTTCGTCGACCTTGTCCGCCTCAACGAGCGAACGCCCGAGCTCGTACCCGCAGGCTTTCAAAAACGTGTTCGCCATGCCACCGCCGAGCAACAAGGCATC
>BEID01000242.1 GCA_002898975.1 bacterium HR27
GGTTCGCGAAGCCGCAAGCGTGCGAGCAGCCGAACCGCGTCGTCAGCATAGTCGCGCAACGTATACCCACCAGCCGGCTGCGAGCTGCGCCCATGTCCGCGCAAGTCGAACGCGATCACCCGGAAGCGTTTAGCGAGCGCGGGGACGACCGGCTCCCAGGTCTCCCAGCGATCGTAGAGGCCATGGATCAGAAGGACCGGTGGCGCTTCCTCCAGCCCAGCTTCAGCGACCCAAAGCCAGAGGTCACCCAGCGCTTCCACGTGCTCGCGCACTTCCATCCCGTCGTTCCTCCTCACGGCTCGAGCCGCAACGGAATTTCCACCACATTGATTTCCGAGCCATCCCGCGCCGAGTACTCCCAGAGACGGAGCGTTCCGTCGACCGGCTCGGCCACGTCGAACGAGATCGTGAGATCGAACGTCCCGCGCGTCCCGCTCCCGGAAGTCGCCATCGCCGGTCCCTCGTACAAGACCGTACCGTCCGCGGTGCTCAGGCGGACCATGAAGCTCGCCTCGAAGGTGTTGGCGCTCCCCGTCACACGGAGCGGGCTGCGAACCGTCTCCCCAGGTCCCGGTGCCTCCACGAAGATGAGCGGCAGGAGGTCTTCGAACGCAGCACGTCCCGGCGGCGGGTCGACGACAACCCCTTCACCGCCGATCGCCTCGACCGGCTGCCCGTCGATCCGGAAGCGTACCGCCTCCACGGACGAGAACTGCGTGAGCGTGAAGACGATCTGCGCCACGCGCGCCCGCATCGAGGCGGTTCCTCCACCACGCGTGAAGTCCCCGGAGAGATCGACCGTCGCGATGCCGTCCGCGATCGCGAGATCGCGCAGCTGCGTACCCGATGGAATCTCGGTCGTGAAGCCCCACGCCGCTTCCTGGGGAGTCGGGCCAGCCAGCAGCACTTCCAGTGCCGCCGTCCCGACTCGCGGCGTCCGGGTGACCGGGCGACGGACGACGGCGAGACGCTCTTCCCGCAGGAAATAGAGCGAGACGAGGAAGTCGGCAACCGGTGATGCGGTCGGCACCGGCGTCACTGTCGCTGCGACCGGTGTCGTGGCCGGCACAGCTGTCGGGGTCGGCACGACGGCTGGTTGCGCCGCTGGCAGGGTCGGTGTCTGCCCCACGCTGGCTGTCGGTGTCGCCTCGCCCCGGCAAGCGACGATCGCCCCGCTGGCACCAGCCGCGAGCCAGACCAGAAATGCCCGACGCCTCATCTCGGCTCCTCCTCCCGAGTAACCGGGCCGCCCCGGCGGGGAGCTGGTCCGGTACCCCAAGCCTACCGCACACTGCTGGTTCTAGGGGGAACCGGTGGTACCGAACAGACGACCCACCTCGCTCCGGATCGCCGGCCAGTTCCCGACCAGCACCGCTGCACCACTGGGAAGCGTCACGTCGGAAACGAAACCCGCGAGTGATGCCGACACGATCGCATCCGGTGAGAGCTCCAGTCCCAACCGCGCCAGAGAGAGCGCCTGCCGGGGCGTGAGATCCGTGCGCACCGTGTCACCCACTGCCGCGAGCAGTTCCGGCGCACGACGCAGTGCGTCGACCCGGATCGCCTGAGCCCGGAGCGCTCGCAGCACCTGTTGCTGTCGCAGGCCGCGCGCCAGATCGTTATCGTCATGCCGGGTCCGCACGTAGGCCAGTGCCCGCTGCCCGTCGAGCCGCTGGAGACCGGCGCTGAAGTAGAGGCGCTGGTAGGTAAAGGCAGGCCCAGGGAATTCGTCGTCCTTGATGGGCGCTGGTACGTCGACCACCACACCGCCGAGGAGATCGACCACACGAACGAAGCCAGTAAAGTCGACCTGCGCGAACGCATCGACCCGAACGCCGAAGTTGTGCTCGACCGTCGCCATCAACAGAGCCGGCCCGCTTGCGCCGTTCGCTTCACCGTAGGCATAGGCTGCGTTGATTCGATCCCACCCCACACCAGGAATCTCGACCAGGAGATCCCGCGGGATCGACAGCAGCACCGCTGTCCTGGCGACCGGATCGACTCGTGCCAGGATGATCGCGTCGGCCAACGGCAGTGCCCCCTCGCCAGCCCGTTCCGGCGTCGTGTCGACGCCGATGAGGAGCAGCGTCACCGGCTCGTTCCCCTCCCAGCGCGGGAGCTCCGTCGGTGTGGGGGTAGGAGTCGCCAGACGGATCGTCGTCGGAGCTGCGGTCGGTCGTGCCGTTGCAGTCACGCCCACAGCCGGTCGGGGAGCGGGGGTGACGAAGATATCGTGGAATGCCTCGTTGGCCGCACGCCCGAGCCGGAAGAGATACCAGCCGACCCATCCACCGATGACGAGCACCCCAACGAGCGACAGCAGCAGCACGGTGCGCCATGCCCGTCTTCCCGGTCGCATCGCACCGGGCGCCACCGACTCCGGTGCTCGTTCCTCCTCCGCAGGATGCTCGCTCATCGCTCCACCTCGGGGCAGACCGCCCCGAGTCTACCAGATCTCCGGCCCAGTACCCTCAACCGAGCAGCACCTCGTGCTCCCGCGGATCGCTCACCGCCAGCCCCAGCACTTCGCGCGCCCCGGCCGCCATCGCCAGCGAGCCGGTCACCAGAACGAGGTCGTCCGGTCCCGCCTGGTCGAGCGCTGCCGCGAGAGCCGCCGCCACCGACTGGAACGTCCAGGCCGGCTTCTCGGGTGCCGCTCCCTGCCAGGCAGCGACCAGACGCTCGGCTGCTGCTGCCCGCGGCGCGAAGCGCTCGACCACGAAGACCGCATCGGCCAGCGGTGCCAGTGCTGCGACGATCCGCTCGATCTCCTTGTCGCGCATCACGCCGAGCACCAGCCACAGGCGCGCCCAGCGGAAACACTCGCGTACCGCCCCGGCCAGGCGTTCCGCCGACTCCCGGTTGTGCGCCCCGTCTGCCACGACGAGCGGCCGTTCGCGCAGGACTTCCAGGCGCCCGGGCCACTGCGCCGTCGCGAGTCCCTGGCGGATAGCCGGCTCAGAAACCGTCACGCCCCGTTCCGCTAGCCAGGGAAGCGTCGCCAGCGCCACGCCAGCGTTTTCGACCTGGTGATGCCCGCGTAGATTCGAGCACAGACCAGAAAGCTCCCATCTCGGTGCCCGGAACGTGAACTGCTCCCAGTTCCCGGCCACGTGCCAGTCGCGGCCACCGAGCCAGAGCGGCGCACCGTGCTCACGAGCCACCGCTTCGATGACCTCGGCCGCTTCCGGTTCCTGCGGTGCGGAGACGACCGGACGCCCCGGCTTGATGATCCCGGCCTTCTCGCGAGCGATCGCTGCGAGCGTCGAACCCAAGATCGCCATATGGTCGTAGCCGATCCGCGTGATCGCAGCGACATCGGGCAGGATGACGTTCGTCGCATCGAGCCGTCCACCGAGCCCCACTTCGATCACCCCGACATCGACACCGGTGCGTGCGAAGGCGAGGAAAGCGAGGACCGTGACGAGCTCGAACGCCGTCGCAGCACCCCACTCCGGATGTGCCCGCTGCAGCCGGGCATCGACCTCGGCGAGCTCGGCCATGAGCTGGCCGAACGTCTCCGGTGCGATCGGCTGTCCATCGATCTGCACGCGCTCGCGCAGCGTGTGCAGGTGCGGTGACGTGTACAGACCGACGCGATAGCCCGCGGCGCGGAGCATGGCGGTGAGGAGCGCCGCGGTCGAGCCCTTGCCCTTGGTACCGGCGAGGTGCACACTCCGGTAACGTTGCTGCGGGTCACCCAGGACAGCGCAGAGCCACGCCGTGCCTGCCAGACCGATACCCTCGTCGGCAAAAGGATTGGCGACGAAACCACGCTCGCAGCCTGCCCGATC
>BEID01000243.1 GCA_002898975.1 bacterium HR27
CCATGCCGCTCGTCGATCGCCATCGACCCGCCAGAACGAGGAGGGCGCGCGATCTGCGCCGTTCCGGGGCGATCGTGTTGCTCTCGTGCTACGAGTTAGGACACCAGCCGTTGAGCCTGGCTCTCCCGCTGGCGTACCTGCGCGAGGCCGGCTATCGGCCGGTCGCGATCGACACGGCGGTGCAGGAGCCGGACGCAGCGATGGTGGAGCAGGCAGAGCTGGTCGCGATTTCGGTTCCGATGCATACCGCGCTCCGGATCGGCGTCACCTTGGGTCAACGAGTCCGGGCGGTCAATCCGGGGGTGCACCTTTGCTACTATGGCCTCTATGCGTGGCTGAATCGGGACTATCTCCTGCGCGAACTCGCCGACAGCGTCATCGGTGGAGAGATCGAACTGCCGCTGCTCGGCCTGGTGCAGGCGCTGGAGCGGGGCGAGCCGATCGCGGTGCCGGGTGTCGTCACGCGCGAGCGTGATGCCCAGCCAGCGCTGGTGCGTGTCCCATTCCCCGTGCCCGCTCGCGAGACGTTGCCACCGCCGCGGCACTACGCGCATCTCGTGATAGATGGGCGGGTGGTACCGGCCGGATATACGGAGACGACGCGCGGGTGTCATCACACCTGTGCGCATTGTCCAGTGGTGCCCGTGTATCGGGGACGGTTTTTCGCCATTCCCCGGCAGGTCGTCCTGGCCGATATCCGGCAGCAGGTGGCACGAGGGGTACGGCACATCACGTTCGGTGACCCAGACTTTCTCAACGGGCCGACGCACGCGTTGCGGATCTGTCGCGCTCTGCACGACGAGTTCCCGGATGTCACCTTTGACTTCACGACACGAATCGAGCACATCGTTGCACATCGTGACCTGATACCGGAGTTCCAGCGGCTTGGCTGTGTCTTCATCATCTCGGCGGTCGAGCTGCTGAGCGAGCGGGCCTTGCGGGCGATCCGCAAGGGGCACACGCGAGCCGACGTGGTGGAAGCGCTGCGCATCTGTGACGAAGCTGGGATCGCGCTGCGCCCGTCGCTCTTGCCGTTTACCCCCTGGACGACGCTGGACGACTATCTGGAACTGCTTGCCTTCATCGAGGAAGAAGAGTTGATCGAGCATGTCGATCCGGTTCACCTTTCCATTCGCCTCCTGATTCCACCCGGAGCGGCACTTCTCGAGCAACCGGACATCCAGCCCTATCTCGGTGCGCTGGACGAGGCGAACTTCACCTACACCTGGCGCCATCCCGATCCACGTATGGATGCCCTGCAGCGTGCCGTCGCCGCGCTCGCGGAGCAGGCGACGCGGGAACAGTGGGATCCGTACCGCACGTTCGCGGCCGTGCGGGAACTCGCCTACCGAACGGCGGGGAGAACGCCGCCCGCCGAACCACCGCGGCAACGGCGCAAGCGACCGGCTCCGCCGCGCCTCACCGAATCGTGGTTCTGCTGAGCGGAACCACTGGAGGACCCGTCGGGTCCGTGACCGAGTGGATACCCCCGCCTCGACCGACGCGGCGAGCAGCCTGCCGGGAGCGCGAGCAGCGCGCTGGGGAAGATGTGCGTCTGCGCCGGTTTGACCGAGAGGACGCGCGGGTCACTCCGCGCGTGGAGCAGGGGAGATGACCGTTGTACGCTGTTCCTGGCGCATGACGGGTACGAGCGGAATCGTGGCGACCAGTGTGGTCGCAGCCAGCAGGAGGAACAGGCCGGTACCGCTAGCGAGGCCGGGGACGAAGCCGCCGATGATGCCACCGAACGAACCGACGCCGTTCACGATGCCGACGGCGAGTGCAGCGTGCGTGCGCCCGGCCTCGGCACTCGCCACACCGACGATGAGCGATTCGGCGGCGTAGAGCGTCACGCCGAGCGCGAGAAGGACCAGCGCGACAAGTCTCCACTGACCTGTCCCGGCTGCGACCGGAAAGAGCACGAGCGTGACACTGCAGCCGAGGAGGGCCAGCAGTGCGGGGAGCGCGCGTCGCGACCCGAAGAGACAATCGGACACCGCGCCGGCCAGGAGCGGACCGGCGAGACCGGCGAGTCCCAGGACCCCAGCTAAGGCGGTGGCGAGAGCCGGTGCGAGTGCCGGGATGGCATCGTGGACGAGCACCGGGGCCCAGAATACCGTTGCGTAGATGACAGGTTTCAGGAGGAAATCGGCCAAACTGAGCAGCCAGACTGTCGGCTGGCGCAGGATGTCGCTCCAACCGGCGCGGGACTCGCTTGCGGTACGGCGAGTCGCTGCATGCCGGATCCCGAGCCAGCGCAGGTAAATGACGGCGACGAGCGCTGCGACGAGCGCGCTGGCGAGCGGTGCTGCGCGCCAGGATCCAGCGACAGCGTAGGCGATCCAACCGAGGGCGATTGGTGCGGCGAGCGCACCGAAGGCGTAGCTCGTGCTCAGCACGCCGAAGGCGGTTCCGCGACGTTCGACCGGGGTGTGCGTGGCGACATCGGCGCAAACTGCCGACCACCCTGTGGATTGGGCCATTCCTTGGACGACGAGCGTCGCGACGAGCAGCCAAGAATGCTGGGCGAGCGTCAGTACCAACGCTGCACCGGCTGCCAGGAGGAGACCGAAGCTGACGAGGCGCCGCGGGCCGAGGCGCTCGGTCAAGGCGCCGGAGACGAACTGCCCGGTCGCATAGACGGCGAGGAAAAGGGCATCGGCGAATCCGAGGAACGCCCGGGATACTGCAAGCGACGGATCTGCCAGGATGCCGAGTTTGGCCGCGGCGAACGCGAGGCGAGGAAAGTAGAAGGTCGCATAGGCGAGCCAGCTCGCAGCGAGAACGCTGACCCAGCTGGCTACGTGTTCGGCCGTGTTCCGATCCGGATCGTTCGCTCGGCTGTGGCGCACGACACAGGCCTTCGTCTCACGCTGCAGTACCGTACGGCCTGCAGGCGAAACGTTCAAGAGCGTCGACCCTCACCAGTCGCCAGCCGCCCGTTCTCGCGCGGCTGACGGGTCTCGACGAGCCCGTCGTACCGGTAGGGAACGGGGAGCAGTACACTCGAGGCGATCGATTCGAGGAGAGGGTGTGGATGCAGCGATGAGCGACGACCGCCGCCGCGACGAGTGGGACGAGCTGATTCCCGAACGCTCGCTCGTCGTCCGTGAGCCATGGGCATCGTATATCGTGCAGGGACGCAAGACGTGGGAGATCCGGCGCTATCCGACGCGGATTCGTGGGCGCATCGGGATCGTGAGCCCCCGAGGGCTGATCGGGGCGGTGCGTCTGGCACGCGTGCTCGGCCCGTTCTCGGTAGAAGAGCTGCTCGAGGAAATCGAGAAGCATCTCGCGCCCGAGGAGTTCCTGCGGGAGTACGCGCAGGAGCGACCGCTCTGGGCCTGGGAGCTGGAAGAGGCAGAGGAGTTCGCCGAGCCGTACGAAGTCGAACGGGCCGGTGGGCCGCGTATTTGGGTGGTTCGCCGCCAGGTTCGTCGTCGCGAGCGTTAGGCCGTTTCTGCCTGGACGATACCGCCGTAGCCGACGACGAGGATACGATCTGGTTCCAGCGCGCGCACCACCTCTGGGCGATGCGTGGCGATGAGGGCGGTAATGTGGAGTCGCCGCAGAAGCATCGCGATCTTGCGGGCGACGCGGCTGGCGAGCGCGGGGTCAAGGTGTGCGGCGAACTCGTCGAGCAGCACGAGGTTCGGTCGCTCGGCGAGGAGCAGAGCGAGACGTGCGCGCTCGCGTTGGCCGGTCGACAGTTCGTGCGGGCTCGCCCGCCAGAGTACGGCATCGCTCAATCCTACGGTGTTGAGGAGTTCCATCGCTGCGATGGGATCTTCG
>BEID01000244.1 GCA_002898975.1 bacterium HR27
ACTCGAAGTCGCAGGAGAGCAGCTGGCGGTCTCTGGACTGGCCTGGAACGATCACCAGTGGGGCAACTTCCTCCTTGGTCCGGGTGGATGGGACTGGTTCGCGTTGCAACTCGACGATGGAACCGACCTCATGCTCTGGCAATCACGCGATAGCCAGCAACGGCCGATCGAACGACGCGGCACGGTCGCCGTGCCGGACGGCACCACCCGCGCGTTGGAAGCAGCCGATATCGACATCCGCGCCACGAACACCTGGACGAGCCCGCACTCCGGCGCGACGTACCCCAGCGGTTGGGAGATCACTCTGCTACCGCTCGATCTCACCGCTACGGTGACGCCGCTGGTCCTGGACCAGGAGCTCCAGACCGTGCGCTCGACCGGTGTGATCTACTGGGAGGGTGCTGTGTCCATCCAGGCCCAGCGGTCCGGAACGCGTGTTGGCGGGCAGGGGTATGTCGAACTGACCGGTTACGCCGTGCCAGTGGCGCGAGTGTAGTCCGGTCACGAGCGGGCGGTGCCCAGCCAGAGGATCGCTCCAGATCGTGCCATTCTCCTGATGCTCGCGACGCCAGGGCACTGCCGACGATCGATCGCATCCCCTGCACTGCGCGAACCGGACAACGAGGGCCGGTCTCCCAGGCTGGCTGATCTTGACAACGGGCGCGCTAAACCCTAGAATAGGCGTCAACAATCGAGAGGCCGGCGCTCATCCAGAGCGGTGGAGGGAACGGCCCGACGAAGCCCGGCAACCAGCGCAGGCCACTGCGCCAGGTGCCAATGCCGGCGGAGCGAGAGCGCTCCGCACGATGAGCGCGGTCCATGCAGCGATGCAGGACCCTCCACCATGATGTGGAGGGCTTCTTCGTAATCCCTCCACGCGAACAGATGAGCTAGGGCACAGGCGCATTCCTGCGGGGTGATGCGCTCCGGGGGTGTGACCATGAGCGGAGGGACGACTGTGACGACGACCGTGCCGTGTACCTATCGCATCGCGCGTATCGCGACACCAGAGCAACCGTTCGTGACTGAACATGGCGACATCCTGCCGGTGGTCGATATCGCGTATGAAACGTGGGGAACGCTGAGTCCGACGCGGGACAACATCGTCCTCATTTGTCACGCGTTGACCGGAAGCAGTCACGTCGCCTCCCACGCACTGGACGATCAGCCGGGCTGGTGGGAACCGATGGTCGGCCCTGGTCGGTTCATCGATACCGACCGATATTTCGTGATCTGCGCCAATGTGCTCGGGAGTTGTTACGGCTCCACCGGTCCACGGTCGATCGATCCACGTACCGGACGGCGCTACAACCTTCGGTTCCCGCTGATTACCATCCGCGACATCGTCCGCACCCAAGCACTCCTGCTCGACCAGCTCGACGTCGATCGCCTTTACGCCGTGATCGGTGGCTCGCTCGGTGGCATGCAGGTTCTCGAATGGGCCGCGATGTATCCGGACCGCGTTGAGCGGATCGTGCCGATCGCGGTCGGCGGCCAGTTTTCCGACCAGGGCATCGCCTACAACGAGGTACAGCGACGCGCGATCATGCTCGATCCGGCCTGGCAGAACGGCGAGTACGAGGACGGTGAGGGTCCGCAGCGGGGCCTGGCGATCGCACGCATGCTCGGCATGATCACCTACCAGTCGGACGAGCTGATGACCGCCCGGTTCCAGCGCCGAACGGAGGCCCGCTATACGGCCTGGCCCGAGTTCCTCGGTCGCTACGATGTCGAAGGCTATCTCCACTACCAGGGAGATAAGCTCGTCCGGCGCTTCGACGCCAACTGCTATCTCTATCTGACCCGCGCCATGGATTCGCACGACCTCGGACGTGGCCGTGGCGGTTATCCGGCCGGTCTGGCGGCGATCCGCGCCCGAACACTGTGTATCGGCATCCGATCTGACATTCTCTTCTGGCCGAGCCAGGTGCGCCAGCTCGCCGACGATCTGCGCACCTTCGGTACCGATGCCCGCTACTGGGAACTCGACTCGCCGAACGGCCACGACGCTTTCCTCAAGGACTTCGACCAGATCGGCCCGGTCATCGCCGACTTCCTCGCCGAGCCCTGACCGTCTCATCCGAAGCAGAAGGTCCCGCGCAGGGGATCGGCACCTGCCCGATCCCCTTTGGCAACCACGAGCACTGTTGCTCAGCTTGTCGCTTCGACCTCCGGAAGCAACGCGGGGCCGAACCGCACGGCGTCGATGACATCCGCCAGCAGCGCGGCGGCGGTCGGTGCCGGCCCTGCTCCTGGTCCGTAGAGCACCACCGTGCCGACGCGATCACAGGTCAGCTCGATCGCGTTGAGGTTCAGGCGCACATGCGCGAGGAGATCGCTGCCCGGAACGAAGATCGGATGCACCCGGAGTTCCCACTCCTCGTCCTTCCGCAGTGCCTCGGCGATCAACTTCACCGCACCACCGCGGGTCCGCGCGTCGAGGATCTGATCCGGCGTGACACTCGTAATCCCGCGACGATCGATCCGGTCGGGATGGAGGTGCTGGCCAGCCGCGAGCGAGGCGAGGATACTGAGCTTGTACGCGGCATCGAGCCCCTCCACATCAGCGGTCGGGTCCGGTTCTGCGTACCCCAGCCGTTGTGCCTCGCGCAAAGCATCGTGATACGGGACACCTTCCTCGGCCATGAGGGTAAGGATGAAATTCGTCGTGCCATTGACGATACCCCGGATACGTTCGATCCGGTTGACTGACAGGAGCTGACGGAGGCTCGCCATCAGCGGGATACCAGCACCGACGCTCGCCTCGAAGAGCAGTGCCCGCTGCTGCTCCCGTGCCACAGCGACCAGCTCCGCGAAATGCTTGCTCAGCGCTTCCTTGTTCGCCGTGACCACGTGTTTCCCCGCCTGCAGTGCGCGTTTCATGTAGGTCGCAGCCGGCTCCTCGCCACCGAGTGCCTCGACGATGACGACGACGTTCGGATCCTCCAGTATCGGATCGAGACTCGTCGTCGCAGCCTGTTCCGGCAGACCAGCTGCGATCACTCGTTCCGGATGACGCGCCATACCCCAACGCACCACGAGCTGCATTCCTGTCTGCCGGGCGAGTTCGTCCCCCTTTTCCTGGAGCGTCCTTGCGACAGCCGAACCGACCGTGCCGACCCCGAGCAACGCGATACCGATCGTCTGCATCTGCGACCCTCTCCACTCGTTCCTTGACCGACAACTTCCCGCCTGGTACAGTGACGCCAGGCGCTGACAGGGTAGGTGAGCCCTGGCGCCTCGCGCAACGGGAAGGGTGATCGGAGGAGTGGACGCCGTGCGCACGACTGGTCGCACTACCACGACAACAACTCAGCGTGCCGGCGTGCGCTCGGGCAGCCCGTGACGCGTGGTGAACCTCGAGCGGACGCCGGCAGGGGCTCTGGCCTCTGCCGGTTTTGTTGTATCGAGGCTGCCTCAGTGGAAAGGAGGGTGTCGTGGCCGAACGGATTGATGTCGCAATTCTCGCGGCAACTGGGAGCGTCGGGCAGCGCTTCGTGCAGTTGCTGGCTGGCCATCCCTGGTTCCGCATCGCCGAGCTGGTGGCGAGCGACCGCTCCGCAGGCAAACGCTACGCGGACGCAGTGAACTGGCGCATCAGCGCCGCGCCACCGGAGGAAGTACGCGATATCGTCGTCAAGCACATCGAGGAACCGATCCAGAGCCCGGTCGTCTTCTCCGCTCTGCCCGGTGGCGTCGCGGGTGCGATCGAGGAAGCACTGGCTCGCGAGGGGAAGAAGGTCTTCACCAATGCGCGCGATCACCGGA
>BEID01000245.1 GCA_002898975.1 bacterium HR27
TACCGTTCGCGCTGCGCAGCTGACCGCGAAATTTCGCGTTATCCTTGGACGAGGTGTCAGCGAAGCGCAGGTCGAGCGGGAGCGGGGATGTACGTCATCGTGGCGTACGACGTCGGGGTGGAGCGGGTGGCGCGTGTCCTCAAGATCTGCCGCAAGTACCTGACCTGGGTCCAGAACTCGCTGCTGGAGGGAGAACTGACGCCAGCACAACTTCGCCGTCTCCAGCACGAGCTGGAACGGGTCATCGACCAAGAAGCGGATAGCGTGCAGTTCTACATCTTGCCCCAGGCTTCGGTCGCCAAGCGGGTGACGCTGGGGATGGTGAAGAACCAGCCGTCACAGGTGATCTGAGGAGGCGCCACACCTAGGTCAGGGACATGCTGCCCGGTACCGTAGCGCGCACGGTTAGCCCGGGTTCCATTCGCCAAGGTCGGGCGCCGAGCATGCGAACCACCGCAGAGGCGGACTTGCTTGACAACCGATACGGAGCTTGCTAACCTAAAGGTACATCGTGTCAAGAGGCATACTCATGGTGCCCCGGCTAACCTGGTCCATTCTCGAACAAGTTTTCATGGGGGCGTGATCCACCTCTTGTGCCGAAACGCTTCCTTCCGTGATTCGCGGCGTGCGGAAAAGGAGGTACGAGCATGGTTCGGATCATGGCCCTTCTCGTTGCGATCGCGTTGTTCGCGTCCTTGCCTCTTGTCGGTGCTGCCCACGTTGTCTACGTCTTCGAGGGATCGGACTTTGCGTACGTGAACAGTGCACATACCCTCGTGACGGTGTGCGACATGGAAACGGACGGGAACGGTGCGTACGCGCGCTACACCCGAAGCGGCACGAGTGTCATCTCTCGTATCGACGACCCCAATGGCTCCTCAGCGGGTTGCGGTCAGACGAACCCAATCTACTCGATTCTCGCTCTTCAGGTCTGCGAAGATGTAGCGTTCCAGCCCGATCCCTGTAGTGCGTGGGCGTCCGCGTAGCTCGGTGGGTTCAGCCCCGCTGCTGGTTCTGGCGCTGGGGCTGAACCCGACCTTCCCGGTAAGGGGGTCCGATGTCCGCAGGTCTGGTTGTCGAGCGGTTGACCTTCGTGACACCTGAACGTCGCCTCCTCGACGGCGTCGATCTGGTCGTTTCTCCCGGGACTGCAGCGGCGATCATGGGACCTTCGGGGTCAGGGAAGACAACCTTCTTGCAGTGTCTGTGCGGCATTCGACGACCGACGAGCGGCCGCGTCGTGATCGATGGGACAGAGATTTGGCGTCTCCGCGAGGATCGGCGTGCCGCTTTTCGCCTCGCCCGCGTCGGTCTGGTCTTCCAGTTCGGTGAACTCCTGCCTGAACTCTCGGCAGTCGAGAACGTTATGCTTCCGCTCCGGTTCCTCGGTTGGGAGCGGTCGCGCGCGGAACAACGCGCGCATCAGCTGCTGGAAGAACTCGGCCTTGCGCATCGCGCCACTGCTCATCCGGAACAGCTCTCCGGTGGCGAGATTCAGCGCGTCGGCATCGCCCGGGCCCTCGCAACAGCGCCAGCCCTCGTGCTGGCCGATGAGCCTACCGGGATGCTCGATGAGATGACGGCGCGAGTGGTTGCCCAGCTCCTCGTCTCGATCGCACGCCAGCAGGGTACCATCGTCATTCTTGCCACGCATGATCCGATCGTGGCCGGAACCTGCGACGTTACGTACCGACTCCGAGACGGCCGCCTCTGGCCGATCGCGCCTGAAGAGCGACAGGAGATCTCACAATGCTCCTGACACTGGCTGTGCGTCTCGCCTGGAGCCGTCACATCGACTACCGCTGGAGGCAGGTGGCGTTCCTGTCAGGTTGCTTCCTGTGTACCGTGCTCCTTCTCGGGGGCATGAGTATCGTGCAGTTGTTTGTGCGCGAGGACGCGCGGGATCGGAATCGGTTGGGTACAGTCGCGTCAACACCAGCTCCGACCGATCTCTTGATGCAGTTGTCGTTCGAGAACGCCGATGGCCAGTCGATCATGCTCCTCTGGGTGGAGCCAGCCACGTCCGAGCCGCCTGTCCTGCCTCCTGGACTCGAGACACTTCCTGATCCCGGCACGATGATCGTGTCCCCGGCACTGGCCCAGCTGATCGAGCGGGACGAGGCGTTGCGTGCGCGATTCCGGGTCGCGGGTGTACTCGATGCCTCGGGTGTTCCTTCGGCGGGCGATCTGTTCGCCTATGTGCGACCAGGGCCGGGCCGGACGCTTCAAGGAGACATCCGGACTGTCCGCATCGCACGATTCGGCGGACCCGATGGCACGTTTCCGCCGTCATTGCACATGGAAGCGAACCGGGCCTTCGTCATGGGCCTCGTCTTCTGTCTCGGTGTCCCTACACTTATCGTGCTCACGGTCGTGCTGAGTGCAGCATCGCGTTCGCGTGACCGGCGCCTGGCACTCTTGCGGGCGCTCGGTGTTGCGCGCCTTCGATTGGCGGTACTCGCGGCGTATGAGGCGACGATACTCGCCACTCCTGGTATCCTCGCCGCTGCGGCTAGCTGGATGCTCTTGACGCGACACCTCGACCACGTTCCACTGACCGATCGACCGGTGTTCCCTGGTGATCTCTCCCTTCCCCTGCCCATCGCTGCAGGTGGTGCGCTGGCCTTCCTGTTCGGTGTGTTTTCGATGAGCCTGTTCTCGACCTCGTGGTCGCTCGCCTGGTCGCGACCAGCTGGGCGGCCGAGTCTGGTACGGAGCGAGGGGCGGGTCGTCCGGTTCGCATTCCCGATCGCGGCACTCGCGTCTTTTGCTCTCAGCGCCCGCTCGTTCGGTCGAGGGCAGGAAGGTGCTTTCGTCTGGTTCGTCATCTCGGCTGTCTTTTGCATGCTGACCGTTCCAATCCTCTGCGAGGCCCTCGTACGGGCGATCGGTGCATTCCTCTCCATGGCGCGGACCGCGGAGGTCTGGCTGGCCGGTCGCCAGCTGGCATGGGATCCGGTGCGCTTGACCAGACCCTATGCAGCGCTGGGAACGGTCGTGCTCCTCGGCATCACGCTGGTCACCTATCGTGCTTTGCAGACACGCGTCGAAGTAACACGTTCCGAGCTGCCGCACGGTCCGGTTTCCGTCGTCCTCTTGGGCTGGTCAGATCCGCAGCCTGAAGATATCGTTGCCCTCCGGTCACGGCTGCCGGGTATCGCTGTCTTCCCTGGTCGGTTCGCAGAGGATGGCGTCGAGCTGGGAGTCACCTGTCACGATCTGGTCCAGCAATTCCGCTCTGATCCTGCTCTCTGTTCGACTGGGCCTTTCACGCTGCCCGATACCCTGGCGCAAGATCTGGTTGCTCTGATCGGGGGCGTTCCCCTCCGTCTGGTGCCGGCTGAGCGAGTCAGTACTGCCGATGCGGCTCTCGTCGTTGCGCCGATATCCATCGATGAACAGGATCGGCGTGTCGCGGATGCAGCCTGGGCTACCGGACTGGTCGCGCCGTCCCGATTGAGCCTTCTCGACCGACTGACTCGGTTGCATCCGGAGGTCATGCAGTGGTTGGATGCTGCGATCGATACGGTCACACTGTCTCTGGGTATCGGTGCGCTTCTCGGCCTCGTGGATCGCGTGCTGTTGGTCCGCTGGGCAAGACTCGTCCTGTGGCGTATTGGGCTCACCCAAGGGCAGCGGCGCCGTATCGATTTCGTGCAGGTGCTCGTGCCAGCGCTGCTGGTCATTCTGCTCAGTGCCCTTGCTGGCATCGGTTTGTCCGTGCCGTTGAGCCTGATCGCGGAT
>BEID01000246.1 GCA_002898975.1 bacterium HR27
GGCTCCTGGCAGCTACCGCACATGAGCCAGTACAGCCTGAACCAGGATGGGCTGCTCTCTGGCAGCAGCTCGACCGCATCGCCCGCGCGTCGATCCATGCCGCTCTCCAGCAGCTCACCGAACCGTTCGAAGGGCGTGTCTTCGCCGAACTGGCCGAGGTGCTGCCCGACGGTGCGGCACTGGTAGCTGGCAACAGCATGCCCGTCCGCGACCTGGACGCCTTCTTCCCCGCCAGCGCACGCCGGATCCGGTTCTTCGCCAACCGCGGTGCCAACGGAATCGACGGCGTGACCTCGACCGCACTGGGTATCGCCGCCGGACATCCGGGCCCGACCGTCCTCGTCACCGGTGACCTCTCCTTCTACCATGACCTGACCGGACTGCTGGCAGCACGTCGGCACCGGCTGCGCGCGACGATCGTGCTCCTCAATAACGACGGGGGCGGTATCTTCTCGTTCCTCCCCCAGGCTCGCGAGGTTCCGGAACGCTTCGAGTTTCTCTTCGGCACCCCGCACGGACTCGACTTCCAGCACGCAGCAGCGCTCTTCGGTCTCGCCTACGCGCGGCCAGCCGACTGGCCGGCGTTCCGCGCGGCACTCGCTGCTTCGCTCCTCGCTGACAGTGTCACCGTCATCGAGCTACGCACCGATCGCCAGCGCAACGTCGAACTGCACCAGCGCCTCTGGGACGCTGCTCGCGCTGCGGTGCGTACTGCCATCGCTGCAGGGGACTGAGCGTGTCCAGCGTGTGGGACAGCCAGCGGCTGCTTACTCTGCGCGGCGCCCGTTATCGAGTGCGATTGGCCGGTCAGGGGGCACCGCTGCTGCTCCTGCACGGTTTCGCTGGATCTGGTTCCCTCTGGTCTCCGCTCGTCCCCGCGCTTGTCGCGCGCGGCTGGCAGGTCATCGCACCGGATCTCCTCGGGCACGGCGAGAGCGACGCACCGGCCGACCCTGCCCGCTACGCGGCCAGCGAGCAAGCCGCTGACCTCGCTGCGCTGCTCGCTGCGCTGGGACTCGCTGCTTGCACGGTCGCCGGTTACTCGATGGGCGGTCGCCTCGCCCTCCATGTCGCCGTCCGTTTTCCCACGCGCGTCACCGCGCTCGTACTCGAGAGCACCTCCCCCGGGCTGGCCGATCCCGCCGAGCGCGCTGCTCGTCAGCAGGCCGACGAGGAACTCGCCTCGCGGATCGAGCAGCACGGGATCCACTGGTTCGCTACCTACTGGGAGCAGCTGCCGCTCTTCGCGAGTCGCCGCGCGCTCCCGGCCGAGCGGACAACGCTGCTCCGCGCGCAGTGGCTGGCGCAGCGTCCCCATGCGCTGGCTGCCTCGCTCCGCGGGTTCGGTACCGGTGCCATGCCTCCGCTCTGGGATCAGCTCCGCGAACTCGACCAGCCAACGCTCGTCATCGTGGGAGCGCTCGATACCAAGTACGTGGCGATCGGTCGTGCGCTGGCGGAGCGATTGCCGCGGAGCCGCTTCGTCGTCGTACCGGAGGCCGGGCACACCGTGCACCTCGAGCGTCCGGACGACTGGCTCGCCGCACTCGACCGGCTTCGCAGCAACTGATCCCTCAGCGGTGTTCGGCCGCGAGCGGCCCGATCCAACAGCAGATGGCCTCGCCCGACAGCATCGTCAACGTTCGCTCCTCCCCCGAGCGGAGATCGCGGCGCACGAGGACGAACGCTCCGGGCTTCTCGAGCAGGAGAAGCGCAGTACCGTCCGCCAGGATGTCGATATCCGCGACCGCGTGCGGGAACTCGACGACCCGGGCGACGCTCTGACTACGCAGGTCGAGCAAGACGAGCACCGGCTGTGCGGCAGTGCGCCAGAGTACTGCCCAAACGACACGCCGATCCGCCGCGAGCCGCAGCGACTTGCCGCTCGCGCGCTCTGCCAGGCCGGCTGTCCGCCATAACACGAATCCCGCCGCCTCGCGCTCCGAGCCGTGAAGGAAGAGGAGCAGTCCGGACTCGGCGAGCACCACTGTCTGGTCGTCCGAGCGAGCGATCCCGACCACGGGCGAGCCGAACGGGACCCCGAGCCGTCGCACCGGCTCCGGCGGGATCAACGGCACGCGCCGCTGAATGCCACCGTTGACCGGATCGATGCCGAGGAGTCCAGCGACAGCCGGTGGCCAGGCCGGATCGGGAAACCGTTCGCAGGAAAGCTGGAGTTCCGGGGTCGGTTCAGCGAGCAGCCAGCAGCCGAGAACGAGTTGCTGGATCCAGGGCCGCCAGCTTCTCTCGCTGAGATCGAACGCGGTCACCCCACGTAGTTCCTGTCCAGCTGCCGACCTCCGCAAGAGGACGAGCACGGTCGTGTCGTTCGCCCACCGCACCAGCGCCCACGGAATCTCAGCGCGGGCATAGGGCTGGAAACAGTCCGGGAAATGCCACGAACCGGGAGGATCCACGCTGAGCGACGCCGTCGGATCACGTGTCGAGAGCAGCACCAGCTGCCGAGCCAAGACCGCCACCCACTGGCCATCCGGCGACACGGCGAGATCGCACGCCCTATCGAGCGGCACCCTCGCCCGCCAGATCTCGCGCCCATCCCGCGGGTCGAGCGCCACCACACCGTCCGGTTCGACGAAGTAAACAGCCGGCCGGACTGTGTCCGCACGACGACAGCTGGAGACGACGAGCAGGACGATCAGGATACCGCGCGCGATCGCTCCTGAAGCGATACGGGGCCGGTTCCACCGGGATGACCGCCGCTCCTCGGCGCGCATCGTGTCAGCTCTCCGCCCGAGGGCATGGTTGGATCACGACCCCGCTCCGCGCGCCAGCGACCGGCACAGGGACGGCCACAGCGTGTCCAACAACGACACGACCGCGAAGCCAGTGAGTCCCGCCTGTACCGGCACGGTCTCGCCGGCGGCCGGCCACAGCACGACACCCGATACCCCGAGTGCCCACAGCACAGCGATGCCGCGGACGCACCGCCGCATCGCGCGATCCCAGGCGGTGCGACATCGAACGATGCCAGCGAGCGGCCGAGCGCCGATCGCCGCGACGAAGAGGGCGAGAACGCTTGAATCCGGACGACGGCTGTCGGAACACCGGACGGCTCCCGCTGAGTATAGGGGATCGTCAGGACGTGCTCTGATATACCTTTACCCGACCTCGGGTCGGCAGGTGCGCTCGTGTCCGCGAACGCAGGATCGCGTGCTCGACTCAGGCGCCTGGACGCTCGAGGCCCAGATTCTCGCTCGTGGCTGGACGTTCGAGTTGACCGAGGAAATCGAGCACCGCCGCGACGAACGCCTCGGGACAATCGCGGTGGATCGCGTGGCCACAATCGGGGAACTGGACACGGCGGGCGTGCCGGAGCTGGGCGAATACGCGCTCCGCCGTCTCGTCGTTCAGCACTCCACCGGCAGTCGGGTCAGCCTGCAAGATCAGCGCCGGTTGGGTGATGTGCGGGAGGAGTTCGAGCGGCTCCGGTTGCCGCCCCTCGTCGAGGAGGGCCAGAATCGGCCCATCGGCAGTACTGCACAGCCAGAGCGCGCTGCGCTGCCATTCCTCGGGTGAGCCGTCCGGATCGAGTTCGCGCGCCAGCTCGTACGCCGCTTCGATACCGGCTCGCTTGGCCTCCAGCAACGTCTCCAGCCAGACCCGCATCCCCTCGTTCGGCG
This sequence comes from bacterium HR27, assembly GCA_002898975.1. Classification (GTDB taxonomy): domain Bacteria; phylum Chloroflexota; class Chloroflexia; order Thermomicrobiales; family Thermomicrobiaceae; genus Thermomicrobium. The sequence goes on from BEID01000246.1 coordinate 3,642, forward strand.
GCGCGATCGGCGGGTCTTCCAGCACCACCGCACGCACCAGTTCCGGCCGCTCGGCAGCGAGCACGATGGCAACCAGCGCGCCGAG
>BEID01000247.1 GCA_002898975.1 bacterium HR27
TGATCGACGTCGCTGGGTTACCCACCCGTGCCGGGTTCGCCCCGCTCGGCGACCATCCAGCTCAGGCGGATGCCGCCATCGTCGCCCGTTTGCGGGAACTGGGTGCCCTTATCCTCGGGAAGACACACACAACCCAACTCGCCTTCGCCGATCCTGCTCCGACGCGCAACCCGTGGGCACTCGATCGAACCCCTGGCGGCTCGAGTTCCGGCTCGGCTGCAGCAGTCGCCGCCCGTCAAGTGCCGCTCGCCGTCGGGACCCAAACTGCCGGCTCGGTCCTGCGCCCCGCCGCCTATTGCGGGGTCGTGGGATTTAAACCGAGCCTCGGCTGGTTCTCCCTCCAGGGGGTCATTCCGCTCGCCTGGACGCTCGACCATCTCGGCCTGTTCGCACGCTCGGTCGAGGACGTCGCCTACACCTACGTCGCCCTTTGTGCCCACCAACGCCTGGAGCTTCCGCTCCTCAGCGAACCGCCACGGCTGCTGTTCCTGGTCGACTTTCTCGAGCTGACCGAGCCGGAGGTGGCTGAGCACCTGCAAGATGTCGTCCGGCGCCTCCGCGAAGCCGGTGCCCGAGTCGAGGAACGGCGGCTTCCCGTCGATGTCCAGCTCCTCCTGGCCGTTCACCACACCATCATGCTCGCCGAGATGGGTGCATTGCACCAGCAAGCCCTCGAACGGCATCCCGGCGCCTACGGGCCTCGTCTTCGCGCCGCGGTCGAGGTCGGACAGATCGTCCCCGCGAGTGCCGTGCTCCACGCGCGTCGCCTGCGTCGCCGTCTGGCTAGCCTCCTCGACGACTTCCTCGCGCGGGCCGACGCTGCCATCCTTCCGACCGCCTCCGGTCCGGCCCCGGATCGCTCCACCACCGGCGACCGTCGCTTCCAGGCCGTCTGGACACTGCTCGGCACGCCGGCCATCTCTATTCCCTCCGGCCTGACCCGTGACGGTCTACCGCTCGCACTGCAACTCGTCACCCGCTACGGGCAGGACCGTCGCCTGCTCCACGTCGCCGCCTGGTGCGAACGCATCCTCCCCGGCCTGCCCCCGCCACCGCTCGCCTGACGGCCGACAAAGGAGTGGTCTATGGCTGTGCTCACGCGACCGGAAATTCTCCGTCTCATCGAGGCTGGCGAGATCGTCATCGAGCCGTTCGATCCTTCACAGGTCGGTCCGGCCTCGATCGACCTGCACCTCGGTCGCGAATTCCGACTGTTCCGCCACGCCCGCGAGATCCTGCACGTGACTGAGGAAACCGACCACCGTGCGGTGACCGAACTGGTCACGGTCGACGACTACCTCCTGCTGTTGCCCGGCCAGGCCGTCCTCGGGATCACGGAGGAACGGTTGACCCTACCGGACTATATCTGTGGCTGGATCCAGGGCCGCAGTCGTTTCGCGCGTGTCGGACTGATGGTCCACGTGACCGCCAACTTCATCCAACCCGGCATGGTCCGTACTCGACAGGTCCTCGAAATGAACAACGCGGGCCCCATCCCACTCGCGATCCATCCCGGTATCCGGATCTGCCAGATCATCCTCGAGGAATGCGTCGGCCGTGCCCACTACGCTGGACGGTTCCAAGGTCAGGAGCATCCGTAACCAGAAGCCCGAGGCGGCTCCCCACTACCCTGGGGCAGTTGCTCTCGCACTACCGCCGCACTGGTTTTCCGCGTCCGCACCACCAGCGCTGCACCCATCAGCGACAGCTCAGCGCACGATCGTCCGGGTTGTCGCCGCCAGTGCTGACTCCAGTTCCGCGGTCGTCACGATTGCCAGATCGCCCCGGACGGTGAGCTTCAATGTGGCCAGAGCGGCCCCGTACCGCAGCGCACGCTCCACGTCCCTCGAGTCGAGATACCCATGCAGAAATCCGGCGGTGAACGCATCGCCCGCTCCGACCCGATCGACAACCGTGGCCGCACGTCCCGGCACGAGCACCGTCCGCCCATCGGCGGTCACTGCCACGGCACCGTGCTCGCCCCGCGTCACGACCGTCACCGGCGCCCCGAACCGGGCTGCCAGCGCTCCCGCGACGGCCTCGGCATCTCCGGTGAGGCCCCACAACAGCCGAGCATCGCCCTCGCCGCACACCAGCACCGTCGCCTGCCGGCAGAACCACTCCAGCGTCCGCGCAGCTTCGTCCGGATCCCATAACCGCGCCCGATAGTTCACATCGAACGAGACCCCGACACCCGCCTGGTGCGCTCGTTCGACCAGCCGCTCGAGCACCGTCCGGCACCCGTGGCTGAGCGCCGGCGTGATCCCTGTCGCATGCAACCACCGGCTCTCGGTGACCCAGTCGATCGGGAACGACGCCGGATCGACCGCTGCGACTGCCGAACCGGTGCGGTCGTAGAGAACGGTCGTCGGACGCGGCGGGATTCCGACGTCCAGGTAGTAGACGCCAACTCTCCCCTGCTCGACCCACTGCACGAGCGACGTCTCGACGCCGTGCCAGGCCAGTTCCCGCACGATCCGCTCACCCAGCGCCTGCTTCGGCAGCACCGAAGCCCAGGCCGTCCGCCTGCCCAGTCGTGCCAGCGCCACCAGCACGTTCGCCTCAGCACCACCGATCCCGACCTCGAGCTGCCTCGCCGTCTCCAGCCGTTCGCCGGCGGGCACCGCCAGCCGGATCATCGTTTCGCCGAAAGCGACGACGTCCCAGCGCACAGCTCCGACCTCACAGGTGCTCGAGCAACTCGAGCAACGAATGCACAGCATAGTGCGGGTGCTTCCCCAGGGCATCCAGTTTGGCGTTGCCCCGGTTCACCCAGCACACCTGAAAACCGAACCGCAGCGCCCCGGCGACATCGAAACCGTTCGACGAGCAAAACAGGATCCGTTCCGGCCGCAGAATCAGTGCCGCTGGCGCTAGCGCGTAAACCGCCGGCGAAGGCTTGTAGCGCTGCACTGCATCCACGCTCAGCACGGCCTCGAACCGGGTGCGCAAGCCGACAGCGTCGAGCAACGCCTCCAGCATCATCGGGCTACCGTTGGAAAGGATCGCCAGTCGCAAGCCGCGCTCGCGAAAGGCTTCCAGCGCTGCGCCGACATCCGGAAAGGCCTCCAATTCCAGCCATCCGTGCAGGAGATGAGCCCGTTCCTCCTGCGTCAACTCCAGTTCGAGCTGCGCGCACGCCGCATCCAGAGCCTCTTCCGTCACGCGCCAGAAGTCGACGTACTCCCCGAGGATCGTGCGCAGGAAGCTGTGCTCGAGCTGCTTCGCCCGCCAGCGATCGAGGAGCGGAAGATCACCGACGATCGCGCGTGCCCGCTCCGCTAGCCGGTTGAACCCGAAAAGCGTCCCGTAGACGTCGAAAACAATTGCGTCAACCGCCTGTCGCGCCAATCTTGTCCCTCCGTTCGCGCGATCTCTTGCGGGAATCCTAGGCATTCCTCAGCACCCGCGCAACGCCCCTCATCGGGGTCGTCGCGCGCAGCCTCACCGGCCCCGCAACCAGCCCGCGCCTTCGTTCGTTGGTACCCTGGGAGACAACGGACGGGGGTCGGCACGCGTGTGGAAACAGGTCGCGCTCGTACTGCTCGGAGTCGCTGCGCTCGTCTTCACTCTCCCTGTCCGGGAGGCGAACGGTACGCCGTTCGCCAGCCCCGCCTTCGAACAACTCTGGATCCAGCACCAGCGTGCCCAGCTCGACCTCTGGGGACAGGCACCACTAGCCTGGCGTATCGAGCCCTATGCCGATTCACCCGGCGGGCGACGAC
>BEID01000248.1 GCA_002898975.1 bacterium HR27
ATACGATGCTGGTCGCGCCGGTTCGGGTTGGCCGGAGGGCGCGGACCGGTGCCGGGAGCGTGGTGACGAAGGACGTCGCGCCCGGTGCGACCGTGGTCGGGGTGCCAGCGCGGCCGATCGAGTCGCGACGGGCCCGGCGTGACGGAGAGACGGGGGCATAGAACGGTGGACGGCCGATTGCAGATTTTCGCCGGGAACGCGAATCCACGCCTGGCCCAGGCGATCGTGAGCGTGCTAGAGACACCGCTCGGCCGGGCCGAGGTCTCGAGCTGGAGCGACGGGGAGACGCGGGTCCGGCTGGAGGAGAACGTGCGCGGGTCGGACGTATTCGTCATCCAGTCGCTCTGCGCGCCGGTGAACCAGAACATCATGGAGCTGTTGATCATGCTCGATGCGGTGAAGCGTGCCTCGGCAGCGCGCATCACCGCGGTGATTCCGTACTACGCCTACGCGCGCCAGGAAAAGAAGACGGCTGGCCGGGAGCCGATCAGTGCCAAGCTGCTGGCTAACCTGCTCACGACCGCCGGTGCGGATCGCGTGCTGACGATCGATCTCCATGCGCCGGCGATCGAGGGGTTCTTCGATATCCCGGTCGATCATCTGCGCGCGACGCCGATCCTGGCAGCCCACTTCCGGCGACTGGGCCTCGCGGACTTCGTGGTCGTGGCGCCGGATGCCGGGGCGGTCACGCGCGCCGATGAGTTCCGGCGCCGGGCCGGTGGCGGTCTGGCCATCATCTCCAAGCAGCGGCCCAGCCCGGAGCAAGCCGAGATGCTGGAAATGGTCGGCGATGTCGAGGGACGCGATGTCGTCATCGTGGACGACATCATCGCGACCGGCGGCACCCTGCTCAAGGCAGCGGAGCTCTTGCGCGAGCGTGGCGCCCGCCGCATCTTCGCTGCCGCGGTGCATGGCGTGTTCGCCGGCAACGCGTTGGAGCGGATCCAGGCCTCGCCGATCGAAAAGGTGTTCGTGACCGATACGATTCCGTTACCGGAAGGGGTGTGCACGGAGAAGGTGGAGGTGCTGACGGTCGCTCCGCTCCTGGCGGAAGCGATCATGCGCATCCATAAGGATTTGAGCATCAGTGCACTCTTCACCTGACCGCGCGCCGCATCGTGCGGGGCCACCCCGGGAGTGTGCACTTGAGTAGTCCCTGGATAGAACTGATCCTCTTCGCAGGACTGGCGGTGATCCTCGCTGTCACCGCGCTGGCCGACCTGGCGAGTTGTTTGCCCACCCGTCGCTCACTGCGCGAGTTTCTGGCTGAACTGAGCGAGAGCGCCAACGGGAACGGCGAGCGGGCCCTGGACGAGCTGCGAACGGCACGTCCGGCAGTGCGGCTGGTGCAAGGAGTCGCGTTCCTCGCCCTGGTGCTGCTCGCGGTGCGCCTGGGCCAGCTCTGGTGGCCAGCCCACCCGCTGGCGTTCGCCGCGATAGTGGCCGTCGTCGCGCTGGTCGTCCTGGCCAGTGCGCTGCCGCTCGCCGTGCTCGCCCGACGCCCGTTGCCGAGTAGCCGAGCGCGCACGCTCGCCGTCACGCTCGGACGCTTCGGCGCACCGTTGCGGGCAGCCAGCGACCTCGTCGAGCGCATCGTCGCGCTGGTCATCCCGGCGGCGCCGGTCACTGCCGTGCCCGAGAGTGCCGCTCCTGTGACGCACGAGGAGGCGGTCGAGGAGGCCGAGGAACTCATCGAGCGAGCGCTGCGGCTCGACCGGCTCACGGCGCGCGACATCATGGTGCCGCGCACCGATATCGTCGCCGTGCCGTTCGAGGCGTCGGTGTGCGAAGCGATCGCGATCGCCCGGGAAAGCAAGCACTCGCGGCTGCCAGTCTACCAGGGCACGATCGACCGGATCGTCGGGATCGTGCACGTCCGCGATCTCCTGCGCTTCGCGCTGGAACCGGCCGAGGGGATCAAGGTCGGCGACGTGATGCGCGAGGCGTACTTCATCCCGGAGTCGAAGCGAGCCGACGAGCTCCTGCGTGACCTGCAGCGCCAGCGCGTCCACATGGCGATCGTGGTCGACGAGTTCGGCGGGACAGCCGGCATCGTGACCATCGAGGATGTCCTCGAGGAGATCGTCGGGGAGATCCAGGACGAGTACGATGTCGAAGCACCGCTCGTCGAGCGGGTGAGTGCCGAGGAAGCGATCGTCGACGGACGGATCTCGCTGGAAGAGATCGCCGATATCTTCGGTGTCTCGCTCGAAGACGAAGAGACCTCGACGATCGGTGGCCTCGTCCAGGCGCACCTCGGGCACATCCCGCAACCCGGCGAGTCGGTCACGGTTGACGGGCTCGAGGTGACGGTGCTGGAGATCGACGGCAATCGGGTGCGGAAACTGCGCGTGCGCCGCATCCCGGCACCGGTGACGCGGGCCGAGGACGACGAGCGGGCGTGAGCGCGGACGATGGTCGCCTGGCGCATCCACCGCTACGAGCGGGTCACGACGACGATGGATATCGCCGCAGAGCTGGCGGCTCAGGGGGCGCCGGCCGGTACGGTGGTGCTGGCCGAGGAGCAGACCGAAGGGCGGGGCCGCGAGGGGCGGCGCTGGTTCGCGCCGCCCGGTACGTCGCTGCTCTTCACCGTGATCGCGCGCCCACCCTTCGCGGTCGTGCAGGACGAGCGGCTCTCGGTGCGGGTGGCCGAGCACGTCGCTGCCGCGATCAGGCGGACCTGCGGCCTGCAGCCGACGATCAAGGAGCCGAACGATCTCCTGGTGGGCGGTCGCAAGCTGGTCGGCATCCTGCTGCAGAGTCGGGTGCGCAGCGAGACGCTCGAGTACCTGCTCATCGGCATCGGCATCAACGTCAACATTCCGGCGGAGCAGCTCCCGCTCCCGACAGCGACGAGCCTGCTGGTCGAACTCGGCCATCCGGTCGACCGGGAAGCGTTGCTCAGGGCGGTGCTCGACGAGCTGGGACGTGACGAGCGGCTCTTCCCGCCAGATCCGGGTGAGCGTTAGGAGACGAGTGCCTTCCGTACTCGTCGGAGGGCCAGGAACGTCCAGAGGGCGGCCGTGGGCGAGCGCAGCGCCGAGGCCGGTAGGACGGCGAGAAAACGGAGACCAGCTGCCTGGTAGGCGCGCAGGCGCGCGATCACCTGCTCCCGCGTGCCGGCGAGGACGCTCCGCGCGACGAGTTCCGGCGGCACGGACCGGAGCGCGGCGCGCAACGTGTCGGGAGAGAGGCGCTCCGGCACGAAGTCGAGGTAGCCGCGGAAGTCGTCGCCGAGCGGATGATCGAGGCCGAGGCGCTGCCAGTCGCTGGCCGGGCGGAGCAGACCAGTGAGCCGGAGCGCCGGGTGGCGCAGCAGCGACTGCACTGCCCGCTCGGTCGGAGCCAGGACGAGCGGCGCCTGGAGCCCAGGCCGGATCGTGCTGGGATCGCGCCCGGCTTCCGCCGCGGCGGTGCGGATCTGCGCCAATTTCGCGGCGTATTCCTCCGGAGTGTCGATCCAGTTCGGGTACCAGCCGTCGGCGAAGCGGCCGGCGAGCGCCAGCATGCGCGGACCGTGCGCGCCGAGCCAGATGTGCGGCCGGCGACCGCGTGGCGCCGCGAGGTCGAAGGTACCGTCGGGGACGCGATAGAACCGACCTTCGAAGCGGAGCGTTCCCGGTCGGTCGAAGCACAGGCGCAGGATGGTCAGGGCCTCCTCGAGCCGGGAGACGGGATGGTCGAAGGGGAAGCCGTACGGCTCGAGGTTCTCGGCCTCTCC
>BEID01000249.1 GCA_002898975.1 bacterium HR27
CCCGGCGACGCACCAGTCGCCCGGTGTGCGTCACCACGCAGGATCCTGCTCAATCCCCAGCCCTCGACGAGGAGGAGTGCGGTGACCAGGATGGCACTGGTGACGCACCACTGGCAGATAGCGTGGATGACGAAGAGTTCGAGGTAGGTGAGATAGGCCGAGTAGACCGTGCCAGCGAGCGCGATACCCGCGGCGGCGCTGGTGAGGAGTTCGCGCTGCTGCCACCAGCGCCAGCGGGCGATGCCGAGTGCCAGGAGCACGAGATACATCCCGAGACCGAGGAGAGCGATCGGTATCCCGCCGATCTTGGCATACGGGCTGTTCTGCACGGTCGAGCAATCGCCGATCCCGCAGACGAGCAGCGCGTCGTCGAAGGCGACAACAGTGAGGTAGCCAGCGACCGCGCTGCCCGCCAGGGAGAGAACGATAGAGAGCAGCAGCCAACGCGGTCGCACGCTCACGGCAGCGCTTCCTCGATCCGGCTGGTGAGATCGGCGAGACTCGAGATCGTGAACGGTGCGCTTCCGTTCACGCTGAAGGACGGCGTGGCGCGCACGCCGAGTGACTGGGCTTCGCGAACCATCTGCTGGACGTCGTCCTTGTGCGTGCCGTCACGGAGACAGCTCCGGAAGGCGTCGACATCCAGCCCGACCACGCGGGCGATCTCCTCCAGGCGGCGATCGCTGAATGAGCCGACATTCTCACCCGTCTGGTTAGCGTAGAGCGCAGCGTGGAACTCCCAGAACTTCCCCTGGTCGAGCGCGCAGTAGGCCGCCTCAGCAGCCCGGGTCGACTCCGGCCCGATGAACGCGAAGTCGCGGAACTCCCAGCGCACCTTGCCGGTCGCGATGTACTGCTCGAGGATGGTGGGGAAGAAGCGCTGCTCGAAGCTCCGGCAGGCTGGGCACTGGTAGTCACCCCATTCGATCACGTGAACGGGTGCATTGGGGTCACCGAGTATGCGACCGTCGTGCGGAACACTGGTGTACTTGGAGACGTCCGGCATCTGGACAGCCGCGACCTGCTCGGCACTGCGCTGGCTGAGCCAGATCCCGATCCCCGCTGCGATGACAGCAAGGACGACCGGTACGATGATGAAAAGGAGACGACGCTGGCGGGCACGTCGTTCGGCCTCGAGCTTGCGCTGGGCACGGCGCGACATGCCTTCCCGCCCGGACTGTGTTCCAGCTTTCGGTGGCAATTCACGCGGTGTCGACATTGTCCGGCCCTTCCGTCGAGATACCGTCTTCCGTCGCGCGGAATGGTACCAGAGGCAACAGAACCGGAGCGACGGCTACCAGATGCCGCGGGAGGCCGCGACCCGAGGCGCTGTGGTATCGAGCCAGCATTCTCGTGCCTCGCCAGGATACCGCAGCACGCACTCCGGTTGCTGCCGTAGACTCTAGTGTGCAGGAAGGATGCAGCATCCGATGCACGACGCTTCGACTTCTCGACACACCGAGGGGATGCGACCGCTCGCAATCGGCCAGGCGCTCGCTACCCCGGAGGGACGCCGCTGGCTCCGGCACACCGTGCTGCCAGCACTCCCCGCGGGGGAAGCAGCCCTCCTGGCAGCCGCCCTGCTGGCGTACCGCGACGACTTCCTCTCGCAGCGACGGGACCGTTCCACTTGGACCGTCATCGAACGACTGGACCGGGAAGCGCTTCTGTCCAACGTGGACTGGCTGGCCGGGAGCAACGCAGCACTGGCGCTCTGGGCACGGCTGATGCAGCAAGGGACAGCGACGCTCGTCACCGCGGCACTGCGTGTCTTGCGACAGGGCACGCCGACCGCGCGGGAAACGGCGCTGACGCTCCTTTTGGCTGATCCGACCCGGGAACTGGAACTGCCGGCCGGTGTTGCGCGCGCACTGCTCACCGTTGCCCTCGCTGATCCGGACGATGCGATCCGCGGACTGGCGGTCGAGATCGCCGCAGAGCGCGTGCCCGACCTCATCCTCCCGCACTGGCGACACTGGGTGCTGGATACCAGCCGACGCGCCCGACGGGCAGTCTGGCGCCGCGTCCTGCGGATCGATCCGCTGGCCCGCGAGCAGGCGATCGCCCTGGTGAGCAGCGAAGCCGTCCCAGTCAGCATCCGGAGCGATGCTCTGTGGGCACTGGCCCAGGCGATGACGACCGACGAGATCGCGCCAATCCTGGCTGTAGCTGTCGTGCATCCCGATCGCGAACTCGCCGAAGCGGCAGCCGAGATCCTCTGGACACAGCATCGGCATCCCCTGCCGGCCCGCGCAGCGCTGGAAAGCCCGCACCGACCGGTGCGCAGGATCGGGGAACAGTTGCTCGACCCGCGGCGCGGGTCGCCGGCAGCCGGTGGTGCACGCCCAGGCATGCCCAGCCCGTTCCGCCTGTCATGACCAGGCGCCGGCACGTTCGGCTGGCGACCGAGCGACATGGCGATCTCTCCGGTAAGGCGCCCATACCTTCGTCGATGCCGCGGGATCGCGACACTGGACGGAGCGTGCCACTCGAGACAGGCTGGTAGCGATCAGGCCGGAGACGCATCGTGCTCTCCCCACTCAGCGAACGTGACGATGCGAACCCGAACCGGACGGGCGAGTAGGGTCGCTAGCACGTCCTCGAGCGATGGCAGCCAGTGCCGCTCGAGCTTGCGACGTACCGATGCGTTCGGCACCCCCAGCATGACCTCCCCGTCCGAGCGCACTGCCAGCAGGCGAGCCGGACGGATGCACTCGGCGAAAACAGCGGGAGGCAGCCGCTCGTTCAGATGCTCCTGGGCCAGCGACCAGAGGGGCGCGAGGCCCGCCGCAGGTTCCGCAGGCACCGAGACAGGGGACGAGGGGGCAGCCGATGCGGAGGACATCGGCGGAGTCCGGACGAGCCGGGCCGCGACCGCTTCTTCCAGGAGTGCGATGAGACGATCGAGCGTCTCCGGCGCCATGAGGCCCTCCAGACTCGCTCGCGGATCGCCCGACTGGGTAGGAGCGGCTGCTTCCCCGCGCAGCGTCAGTCCATGGGTGGGCGCAGTGCGCGACCGAACGGCCTGGCGCGACCAGCGAGCGAGGATTTCGCGGATGCGCTTCGGTGCGACATACCGGGAGCCACTGGCGACCGCCTCGCGGATCGCTGCGACGACCACGTCAGCCGATCGCTCACCGCGCGCGGCAGCCAGGGGCACGAACTCGCGTTCGAGTTCGGCCAGCAACGAGCGCTCGAGCGGTGAGGCGGGGCGAGCATTGGCTGCTTCGTAACATGCGACCACCTCCGGCGACGGTTCGAGCACCGGACCAGCGGCATCGGGTGACGGTCCATCGCTGATCGGGTCAGCAGTTGTCGTAGTCGTTGCAACAGATTCGTCATACGTCGTGTCGGTCGGAGCAACACTGCTTGCCTCCTCTCTGTTGGACGGGCCAACTGTGGTCAGGTCTCCGACAGGGAAACCACTGTCGCTCGTTGCAACGACGGTCGGCGAACCATCGTTGCTTGGTGCGACATCGGTCGCCGAACCACTGTCGCTCGCTCCAACACTGGTCGGGTCGGCTGGCGAGCCGTCGACTGCAGCGGCCTTGCGGCGAGCATGACCGGCTCGGGTGCGAGCCGAGAAGCGAGCGTCCTCCGCAGCTGCGCGCGCTGCGAGCTTTTGCCAGAGCGGATGCCGGCGGATGACTGGCAGGATCTGGTGCCAGACGTTCTCGCGGTCGATCGGTGCGAAGCGCGGCGAGAAGATGTGGCG
>BEID01000250.1 GCA_002898975.1 bacterium HR27
AGGGATGCCGGGGCTGACGAGCCGACCGCAGGTGCCTCCCCCGCTGCCCCCCGGCTTGGCGCGGGCGGTGGAAGGCGCCCGGACGGCCGGCGAGGTTGTGATGTAGTCGCGCAGGGCTGCTGCCTCGTTACTGAGCGTGATCCCGAGCAGGAGATGAATCCGCTGCTGCTCGACCAGCTGCCGGATCTTCGTCAATGCCTGATCCGGATTCCCACCCGAGTCCTCGACGATCAGTTCGAACGGCCGGCCACCGATCGCTTTACCAGCCTCTTCGAACGCGAGCTCGATACCGCGCCGGTTCGCCTCGCCGTTCGGGCTGGCCGGACCAGAAAGCGTGAGCAGCACACCGATCCGCATTGGCTCGCCACTGACCGTGGCAGCCGCCGTCGGCGACGCCGCCGCCGCAGCCGTCGGCGTCGCTGCTGCCCGCGTCGGTGTGGCCGCCGGGGCCGCTGTCGGTGAGGCTGCCGGAGCCCGGGTCGGGGTCGGCGTTGCCTCCTGGCCACGGCAGGCAGCCATCAGCGCCGACACACCGAGCAACCCGAGCGTTCGCCGCAAGAACGCACGTCGCTGCAACCGTTCCATCGCTCCCTCCTCACGTGACTCGAACGTTCGACTCCCCAACACCGAACACCGTCAGTGTCCGCGAGTCGCCAGCAGATACTGGCGGGCATGGTCGGCGAACGGGACTGGCGCCACCGTCGCCCGAATCGGCACCTGGACGTGCCGCTCGACGAGCGGCTTCCGCGAGCCGCCGTTCGGCTCGCCCCACAGCAAGGTTACACGCGTCCCCGGCTCGGAATAGGCCGGATCGACCACGGCGAGCGACAGAATGGCCCCGAAGTTGGCCGAGTAGCCGCACGTGGTCGACACCCCGATCCGCTCGCCCCGCTCGTTCAGGACGGCATCGTATTGCCAGAGCGCATAGCGCGGCAGCGGCCAGTCGATGAATTTCGCCCGGCGCCCCGGCGGCTCGGTGAACATCGTCCGAATCGCCTGCGTCACGTCCTCGCCGTCCCACACCAGCGTCACCTTGACACGATGCCGCTCGTTCGCCATGCGCTCCAACGCGGCTCGCCCGATGAAGTCATGGTCGAACTTCACCAGATGCCCGTAACCGAGATCCCACGGCGTGAAGTAGTAATCCTCGATGTTCGGCGAGTAGAAGCTCCCGCCGATCGAGCCGATCGCCTCCTCGCTCGTCGCGGGCAGCCACTCGCGATAGGCTCGGAGCTCCGGGCTGGTGTAGATCGCTGGCACCGGCGACGGGATCCAGCCCACCCCTTCGATCCCACTGGTGATGTAGGCCTTGGAGCCAACCCGCCGCAGGCCGTACTTCTGCCCAGCCTCGATGATCGCCTGCCGCACCACCTCCCGGTCTTCCCACGGCCCGAAGAGTTCGGCACCCGGCACCCCGGCCATCCCATGGCGCAGGAAGAAGACCCGCCGTCCAGCAATGGTCATCTCGCCGATGCGGAAGTACTTCACCTCGGGCAGCGGCCCACCGTTGAGCTCCTCCAGGAGCGGCATCGCCTGCGGCCCCTGCACCTCGAACCGGTACACCGTCCGCGGCCGGTTCGGATCGACGACCGACCAGGCATCCTTTTCGACCCTCACGTCGTAGCCGCCGGTCTCGGCATGGAACTGGACCCAGTTGTTGATACCAGGCCGCGACACGAGCTTGAGCCGCCCATCCGGCAGATAGAACAAGATGCCGTCCCCGATGACATACCCTTCAGGGCTGACCGCCACCAGCTGCTTGGCGTGCCCAGGCCGGAAGGTCTTGAACGAGTTGACGCCGACCCGCTCGAGCAACGCGATCGCATCCGGCCCACTCAGGTAGAGATTGGTCATGTGGTAGGACTGGTCGAAGAGCGCAACTGTCTCCCGCCAGGCATGCTGCTCGTCCCGCCAGTTGGTGAATTCCGGCGGCAGATCGGGAAATGTCCCCAGCAGCGTCAGCGGCTGGTTGTAGAGATGATCGACGATGTTCGGGACACGCTCCAGAAGCGCCTGAAGACTCGAGGCCGCCTGCTGTGCCACGGCTTCTCCTCTCACACGCGGCTCGGCATTGTGGGTGACCTCGCGACCCACGCCGAACCAAACCCCCGCAGGGTTCTTCAGTTTTCAAGTTACCGGCCAGCTGGCGACCGGTCAAGGCAGGAGTTCCGATATCCCGAACACTGCACCTGCCCGGTGTGGGTCGCGCTCTGCACAGCACAGTACCTGTTCGCCGCACACCGTAGCCAGGTTCCGGCAGAGGGTGACCACCGATTGGGGCGGCGATCGTCAGCGTTCGCAGAGGAAACTCGGCGCCGGTCGGCAGACGTAGCTCCGAGCGTCGTTGGGATCGCCGCCCTGGTAGACCGGCCAGTTCGGGTACCGGCAGGCCGGGAGGGTGCGGGCGACCGGTTCCGTTTGGTGCAGGATGAGATCCTCACTCGGTGGAACGCCCCGTTCGGCCCACTGCTCGAGCACGGTCAGCCAGTCAGCCCGGCTGGGCGCGTTGCCACCACCGTGATTCGCTCCGGGCACCACGTAGAGCCGTGCGAACGCATCCACCGTCGCGGCGCCGAGTGTTTCGGTCATGCGTCGGAAGTACTCGATGCCGGCGTACGGACTCTGGGCATAGTCGGCCATGTACTCGACCAGGATCAGCTTGCCGCCCCGCTGAGCGAAGCGACTCAGGTCAGGATCGGTCGAGTCGACGATATGAGAGACCGCCACGATCCGCTCGCGCCAGCGCGGATCGTTGGGGTCGAAATCGTACGTCTGGAACGCCGGATCGCGGACGATGGCGTAGCGCACGAACTGCGCCCCGAAGTTGACGATGACCGAACCGCCGGGATTGACTCCTTCGGGCTGCACCGGCGGCGGGGGAGCCGGTCCCATGACCCAGACATCCCATCCACCCGGCAGGTCCTCGTTGCCTACCGGCCACCCGGGATAGGAGCGAACACCGTTCGCGAGCGGATACTCGAGCTCCAGCCGCGAGCGGAAGAGCCGCACTGCTGCAACCTGGGCATCGGCAAGACACGGTTCCGCCCGACCGGGGCCACAGCGCAGCTGCGCGGGATCGAACGCGCAGGCGGCGTAGTCGACGAGGAGACCGTCGAGCACCGCATCCGGCCCGCCGCACGCCTCTCGTTGCGCTTGGGCGAGGAGACGGATCCGCTCGGCATCCATCCATCCGCCATCGCGCAGCACGCGGCCCATGCGGTTGCCAGCCAGCTGCAACAGCGTGAAGTTGACGACCGGCACGATGCTCAGTACACCGTCGTAGTCGTCAGGAAAGCGCTGGGCGACGGTGAGCGCCTCGCGCCCGCCTTGTGAGAGTCCGGTGAAATACACCCGCTCGGGGGGTGCACCGTAGAACGTGCGCATGAGCGCGACCGCGACGTCGTGCGTCTTCTTGAGCGCGGCGTACCCGAAATTCTCCAGCGCCTCGTCGTTGAGCGCGAAGGCGGCGTTCATGCCCTCATGACCGGAGTCGCTCCCGAAGGTGGCATAGCCGCGTGCGAGCGGCACCGGCGCATCCGGCAACGAGCCGGGCACCGGATCGGTGCCGCTCGGGACGAAACCGTTATATCCGCCACCACCGTTGTGCACGGCTTTCCCGTTCCACTCCGCCGGAAGGTTGACGCGGAAGCGGATGGGCGGCGCCGTCGGATCGACCGACTCGATGACACCCTCGACACGACAGTAG
>BEID01000251.1 GCA_002898975.1 bacterium HR27
AAATAAACATGAGCAGAAGGTATACACAAAACACTTTTTCTCATTTATCAATCAGTGAGTAAGTATCTTTATCCATTCTCATCAACCAAGCTTAAATATGGCGTGGCTCGCGGTCGGCGGGCACACGGACGTCCTCGTCGAACTCGCCCACCCGGTCTACGCGTACCGCTTTCTCAGACCATTCGCGCCAGTACGCCGCATCCATGTGGCTGTCGACGATCCGGCACATTTCACCCGAGCAGTCACGGAAGTGTCCGGTGCAAACGAAACGCCGGTCGTGCCCGCGTAGGTATCCCCGCAGTCGCCTACCAGCTCAGCGAACGACGAGTGGCTGGCCCGGCCATGCTGGTATCCCGCGACTGGACAGCGGAGGAGGAGACCTGCTATACTCTCCGCAGTGCCGCGGCGCATTCGTCTAGCGGCCAAGGACACCGCCCTCTCAAGGCGGAGATCACGGGTTCGAATCCCGTATGCGCCACGCACGAACGCCCCGCCTCGGCGGGGCGTTTCTCATTGGACCACCTCGATGCGATCGCCGAGCAGAAGCGGTTGCTCCGCCTCTCGGCCATCGGCGTCCGTGAACCGGAGCATCGTTCGTGGACGCCCCCAGACGATGACCGTCACCCCCTCACGCAGCACCGAGCGCTCTATCGGAATCCGATAGGTCGGAAACAGGACGACGATCGCGCGCCACTCGTCGACACCAGGACCGTACGGCACGCGGATCTGCACGAACAGCAGCGTATTCTGCTCGATGACCGTCCAAACCGTCCCGCGGTAACGCAGCGGTTGGTCGACGTAGGCCGCGAGATCACGGTACAGCGCACGCACGTCGACATCGTCACGGTACACGGTTTCGGCCGGTGTCGGGACGCTCGTCGGCGCACCGAACAGTGGCGGCACCCGCTCGGACTCGACCGGAACCTCGAGCGGGAAGGTCGGTGTCGGCGTGGCTGCCGCGGGCACGCGCAGACCGACCGGGCCGCCCAATGGCTGTGCGCCGATACAGCCAACCCCGAGGAACACCAGCAGAGCCACCCAGAACCAAGGGATCGTCCGCATGATTCGGCACTCTCCGGGCACGCGTAGCTCTATTGTGCCCCAGAGCGGAAGGAGGCGCCGCGCTTATCCGTGCAGTCGACGCGTCGCCACTACCTCGACGTGGGGACGGAGCACGACGGGAAGCCATCCGACGGGCAGGTGTGCACCGAGCGCACGAAGAAGCCGTGTCGGTAGCTTGCGCAACTGTGCTGGTGTCAAACGCGGCTGCGCGACAAAGCGCACCAGAAAGCCGTGACGAGCCAGCAACGTCCGGAGCTCGCCTGGCGAGAGCATCGACGGGTGCCAGAACGGGTAGTCGTCTAACCCAGCTAGCCGGTAATACAGCTCAGCCAGCGGACGATTCGGAGTCTTGAGAAGATACGCGCCCCCTGGCCGGAGCACGCGCGCAACCTCAGCGACATGAGCATCGAGGTCGTCGACATGCTCGATGAGATCAGCTGCGATGACGATGTCGAACGACTCCGCAGCGAACGGCAGGCGTTCGGCGTCGGCCAGAACGAGGCGAGCCGGCGTCCCCTGTCGTTGCGCCTCAGCGAGCGCCGTTCGTGCCAGATCCAGCCCGACGAGCCGGGTAAATCCACGGGCAGCGAGGTCACGCAACAACGCCCCACCACCGCAACCGAGCTCGAGAATCCGGAGCGAACGCGGCAGACGATCGAGCACGCGAAGCAGGCCGACCGGCGGGTTGTAGCTGCCGTACGTGTTCGCCCACTCCGGGTAGTGCCGGTCGACCGCCTCGTAGAAGCGGCGGCGGAGGACACGATCCGGACGCTGGGAACGGTAGCGTGCGCTACACGTCGGACACAGGAAGCTTCGTCCGGTGAATGGTGCCCCACACAGGACGCACTCACGACGCGACCGTTCGACGACCACTGCGCCTCCAGCTCCAGGCACAGGCGACGAGCACGAGACTCAGCACCATGAGATATCCCAGCAGCAGCGGCACATCACGGGCAAAGAGCTGGGCCACCCCGTTAAGCGCGCCATGACCGATCGCACGGACCGACACGTCTTGAGCGTACCGGGCGTTGAATACGACTCCACCCCAAATGCCCGGGTCGTCCTGACTGACGAGGGGCAACCCCCCAGGCGGTCGCACGTTCGACCAGTGCACGATCAGGGGGCGGTCACCTGCCTGGATGACGATCCGCAGGTAGGTATCGGCTGTCGGACGGACCGGCGCGAATCGCACTTCCAGCGTCCCTTCCACCCCCGACCAGCGACCGGCATCCAGCGGTGCTTCGGCTAGCACGGTTGCCGCATAGCTCGGGCGGAAGACGAGCGTACCGCTCGCCGGATCGCCCCACAGCGTGATGGCACGACCGGGCGCCGAACCGATCGCCTCGATCGTGAACCGGTAGGTGACCTGATAGGAATCCGGGATCGGGTCGAACCGGAACGTCACGTGACTCTCGTCGTGGAGGTCGCGTACAGCCAGCCGCGCCTCGCGCAGCAGCTGGCTCGTTCGCTCGTCATAGAGACGCAGCAGGAGTTCACCGTCATTGCGTCTCGTCGGTTCGGGCAAGCTCGCGAACGCGCTCCGATCCACGTAACCAACGCGACCGTCGGCGAGACGCACGCGAATCCAGCCTTCCCGGCTCCCCAGCACCTCGACCGGGCCCCCACCAGCTAGACTCGCGATCTCGCGTCCGGCGATCGGAGCCTCGCGCACGATCGCCGTCACATCGTCGCGCAGGCGTCCCAGCCCGGTGCCCACATCCGCCCCATATGTGCCGACACGCACCGTAATGCCGTCCAGACCGGGATACCGCGAGAGGAACGTCTGCTCGACGATCCGGCCCGGTACGAGCTCACCGATCCAGTCCTGGTCCTCTGGCCAGGCGAAGAAATCGCTATCCGGGTACCGTGGATCGGCGTCCGGCGCGTAGGTGACCCGGAGGATCCCGCCTCCGCCGAGCGACGGTCGCTCGTTCGGCCCGAAGCTGCTCGGCAGATTCAGGCGCAGTGCGACTGCTGTGAGGCCATCGGCTGCCGAGTAGAACGGCTGCTCGAGCCTCGTCCGCACGGTCACGGTGCTGGCCGTCGGCGGCAACGAGGAGACGAGCGCCAGCGGTACGCGACAGCCGCTCGCGAGGATTGCGGTAGCCAGCAGCAATGCATACGCCCAGCGGTGCTTCATCGCAGCTCTCCGACCAGCTCGGCTCGCTGCGGCTGACGAGCACCCCGGCGAAGGAGACCGTCCTCGACGACCGACCAGCCGATCCAGAGCGTCACAGCGGTGAACGCCGCGCGCACGACCGGTTGCCACACAGCCGGCGGTACCAACGCAGCCGCCACGAGCTGGGGATCGGGCAACGCCTCGACGACCGAGGATCCCAGCGGTAGGAACAGGCCGGTCGTGACGCTGGCACCCCACCGGAGCAACCATACAAAAAACAAGCCTGCCTGAACTGCCGCTATCGTGCGACCGATTCCATTCCGCGCCAGCGTCGGGACAGCGAACGGCAGCGCCCACACGACGTATTGCGGATGGACAGGGGTCAGGGCGACGATGGCGCACAACAGGGCGCCTGCCGCCGCCCGGTACGCGTCGACGCCAGACGGCGCCCGGGAAATCCAATAGCAGAGAGCGAACACGTAGACCAGTGGGAAGACTGCCAGCGGTATGTCGTCACCGTCCGG
>BEID01000252.1 GCA_002898975.1 bacterium HR27
TGCCCGTGCCCGCGAGCGGCGGCGGAGTAGCCCACGGCTGGTGATGCCGGGACGAACCGTGCTCCTCGAGCAGGAGCGCGTGCGGATCGGCCGCTATCCGAACAACGATATCGTCATCGACCACCCGACCGTCTCCGCGTATCATGCGGAACTCGTGCGCCGCCCGGACGGACGGTACGAGCTGATCGATCGCGAGAGCCGCAACGGGACGCGGATCAACGGCACGCCCGTCCGGCAGGCGATCCTCAAGGACGGTGATCAGATCACGATCGGGGCGATCACGGTGCACTATCTGGAGGGGTCCCGGACACTCGAGGCTCTGAATCGCGGTGGGGTACCGCTGCGGCGCCGATAAAAAAGCACCGCCCGGCGAGGGCAACCGGGCAGTGTCCGTTTTCACCGGAGCAGGCGATCAGTAACCAGACGAAACCTGACGCCGGGCACGGAAGCAGTCGGAGCAGTAGACGGGACGATCCTGCCGGGGCAGGAACGGTACCATCGTCTCCCGACCGCAGTCGCTGCAGATCGCCGGACACATCGGACGATCCTGCCTCGACTCGCGCGGCTCGCGGCTGCGATACGAACTGCCCTCGCCGCGTGCCGACCGCCGGGAACGCGCAGCCGCACGACAGGTGGGGCAGCGCGATGGCTCGTTCGTGAACCCTTTGTCAGCGTAGAACTGCTGCTCGCCAGCGGTGAAGACGAACTGCGTACCGCAGTCGCGGCAAGTCAGGACCTTGTCAACGAACCCGAAACTCATCTCGTGGGTCTCCTTAGGATCTCTCGAGGTGGCGAACCGAACGTTCACCACCGAACCGGTACTCGCTCTAGCCTTGGGGATTCGCCGCTGAGATGAGTCCGGGGAGACAGGCCCTCACTGTCACCTCGACCACGCGCGCGGTACCCTCGGCTATTGGTTTCACTATAACACACATCGGCATCCCGCGCAAGCACCTTACCACCGCCTCGACGCCGTCCTGCCGTATCGGCCATCCCCTCGCTCTGGTGCGAACGATCCGGTCACCGACCCCGAAAGGCCGTGCGCAGGCGATCGGGTGCGTCCTCCTCCACCGCAGCCAGCCTGGTTCCTGCCCCGAAGCGAACCAGCAACGGACCACTCCGGTACCAGCGCGTTCGGCACCGCAACCGACGAGCTGGCACGCGGCCCCGGCTCACAGCTGACGCAGGTGCAAGGTATCGGCATGGCCTGGCTCGGGGAAATAGCGCAAGCTCCCCACGAAAACTGCATGCTCCCCCGGACAGACGAGTCCTGTGGCACAAGCTGCCCGTGCCGCCTGTTCGATCAGTTCCTCGCTCGTCTCCGCGAACGCGGGAAGGGCAAGCGGAGCGACGCCCCACACCAGCGCGAGCTGCCGAGCGACGTACGAGTCGCAGGTCACCGCGATGATCGGTACGGCCGGCCGCTCGCGCGCGACCTCGCGAGCAGTGAAACCGCTGCGCGTGATGGCGACGATCACCCGAACCGCACGCCAGCGTCGCGCGAGATCGGTCGCCGTCCGCGCGATCGCCGCCGCGATCGTCGTCGGCTCGTCGCCTTCCGGTACGGACGCTGGACCGAGCTGCTGCTCGGTCGCAACGATGATCCGATGCATCATCGTCACCGCCTCGACCGGATATTGGCCGGTCGCTGTCTCCGCGCTGAGCATCAACGCATCGGCTCCTTCGAGCACAGCATTGGCGACGTCACTCACCTCGGCACGTGTCGGGACCGGCTGCGTGGTCATCGATTCGAGCATCTGCGTGGCGATGATGCAGGGAATCCCGGCAGCGCGTGCCGCCGCGATGATGCGCTTCTGCGCGATCGGTACCTCTTCCGGCGGCAACTGGACGCCGAGGTCGCCTCGCGCGACCATGATGGCGTCGCTCACCCGCGCGATGTCCCGGATCGCGACCAGTGCCTCCGGTCGTTCGATCTTGGCGACCAAACGGGCTCGACCGCCGAGGTCCTGAACCACCTGCCGGACAGCCTGGACATCCTCCGGCTTGGTGACGAAACTGACCCCGATGAACTCCAGTTCGTGCTCCACGGCGAAGGCGATATCGGCCCGGTCGCGCTCGCTCAACCGGAACGGCCGACCGAGGACACCAGGAACCGCCACTCCCTGGCGCCCGCGCAGCTGCCCACCGCGCAGAACGCGCGCGACCAGCTCCGCACCCTCGCGCGCTTCCACCAGGAGTTCGATGAGTCCATCGCTGATCAGCACGCGGTGCCCAGGCTCGAGCTGCGCCACGAGGTCCGGGTCATCGATGCTGATGCGCTCCGGCGTGATCGGCTCGCTACCGGGAACTAACCGCACCTGTGTCTCACGGATCAGGCGGAACGGCTCGCCAGCAAGCGGACCAGTCCGCGGTTTCCAGCTGGCGAGATCTTGCAGGATCGCGATCGGCCGCTGGACGCTCCTCGCTGCGGAGCGGAGACGAGCCACGATCGGTCTCCGCTCCTCCGGAGTGTTGTGCGCGGCATTGACGCGAAAGACGTCGACCCCTGCGTCGATGAGTTGCCCGAGCGTCGCTTCGTCCCAGGATGCCGGACCGACTGTTGCGACGATCTTAGCGCGACGGTGCCACGGTCCACTGTTTCGCTCTCGCACTGTTTTCCCTCCTCGGTGTGTCCCGGCCCGCGAACGAGCAGATGAGGATAGAGGCGCAGCAGATCCTCGTGCAATCCTGCCGTTATCCAGCACACGTTTCCGAGCGGTGTCTCGGACGGACAGGCGTGCTAGGATCACAACCGTACCGCTGTGACGGATCGAGGAAAGGGTGTGAGGTATCGATGCGCGCGGCGCGGCTGCACCGCTACGACACGACACTGGAGGGCCCGGAGTATCTAGTACTCGAGGAAGTCCCCGATCCGGAGATCCGCGAACCGGACGATGTGATCGTCCGGATCGAGGGGACCGGGGTCTGCCGGACCGACCTCCATATCATCGAAGGGCAATTCAGCGATCGCGTTCCGGTCGTGCTTCCCTACATACCTGGTCACGAGAATGCCGGTTCCGTCGTCGCTGTCGGTCCCGAGGTCAAGGGGTTCCGGCCGGGCGATCCGGTGATCGTCTATCCCCAGATCACGGACGGCACGTGCCTCGCGTGCCGTCGCGGAGCCGATATGCATTGCGAGAACAGTGCATTTCCTGGACTCACGCGCGACGGCGGTTTCGCCGAATATCTCTTGACGAAGGCGCGCAACCTTGTCCGCTTGCCGGAAGGAGTCTCACCACGCGCCGTCGCGCCCCATGCCGATGCAGGATTGACCGCCTATCATGCGGTGAAACGAGCGGTCCGCTGGCTGGAACCAGGGGACACTGTCGCACTCATCGGTTTCGGTGGGCTCGGCCACATCGCCTTGCAGCTTCTTCACGCGCTGGCACCGGTCCGCGTCGTGGTCATCGACCGCTCGGAACAGGCACTCGCGCTCGCCCGCGAATTGGGCGCGACGGCGACGGTCCAGGCGCAGAACGATCCCGTCAGCGAAGTGCGCGAATTGACCGGCGGGCGCGGAGCAGCCGTGGTGCTGGACTTCGTCGGGGAAGGGAACACACCGCAACAAGGGCTGGCGATGACCAGAAGGGGCGGAGCCTATTTCGTCATCGGCTACGGTGGGCGACTGGACGTGCCGACGATGGAACTCGTCGATCAGGAGAAGACGATCGTTGGGAACCTGGTCGGGACGTA
>BEID01000253.1 GCA_002898975.1 bacterium HR27
ATCCAGTTCCTTGGAGCCGGGGCGATCGGATCGCCCCACCGCCGACACGTCGCTCAGTCAGCAGCAGCGCGGATTTCCTCGGTCGTCCGCTCGTAGCGCGCAGTGACGACAGTGTGCAGCCCACCGCGGATATTGAAGTCGGCGATCACTGTCATCCGGCGCGGCTGGAGCGTCCGCACCAGATCGTCGAGGATCGTGTTGGTGACCTCCTCGTGATAGTGCCCCTCGTTGCGGAACGACCAGAGATAGAGCTTGAGCGACTTGAGTTCGACGATCCACTGGTCGGGAACGTAGCGGATCGTGATCGTCGCGAAGTCCGGCTGGCCGGTCCGCGGGCAGACACAGGTGAACTCGTTCGTCGTGATCTCGATCTCGTAATCCCGCTCCGGCTTCGGATTGGGGATCCGTTCCAGTTCCTTGCTCGGTTGCGTCGGCATACGCGCGCCTCCTCGTTCGCCATCGTCGTACTCGAACAAGTGTAGCGAAGGACGCGCACGGTGCCGTTCGGGGATCATGCGGCCCGGCTCGCGTCGCACCCGGACGCCTTTGCACGCTGTGCGGTGCTGGCGCGGCGCGATACGCCGGGGGCCCAATCTGCGTGCTTACCTGCTCGTCTCTCCGGCGAGGAAGGACCAGATACTCCCGCCGACATCGGCTGCGTAGCCAGCGAGCCCGGTCGCTGTCGGGTCACCGGTCAGCGCGACGACTGTCTGCTCCGGCCCGTCCGGTCCGAGTGCCCGGAGGGTGCCGCTGCTCGCGCAATGCCACAGGCGCGTCCCGCTGGCGAGGAACCAGCCCGCGCTGCCCGCTCGCCCGAGTGCCGATGCCGGAGCGTCGAGGCGGCCGACCCGTGCGATGCGTGGGCGCTCGAGTGGGTGCCGTACCAGCCAGACGTCGGTATCGACGACAGCGAGGAGCGTTTCGCCAGTGGCTGACCAGAGCAGGCGAACCAGGCTCGTTTCCGGCAGTGCCTCCGGCCAGCGGTGCATGATCCACTGCTCGGTGGGTAGAAACGCGAGCGAGAGGGTGGGCTGGAGATCTCCGGCACGCAGCGCCAGCACGGCGAGCGCTCGACCGTCGGGAGCGAGGGCGGCACCCTCGACGAGCGCGAAGGCACGGGTCCGGTGCTCCTGCCAGGTCGCACCGCTGTCCCGCGAGAAGGCAAGCGACACCAGTGGTTCGAGCGTCGGCTCGAGGTTGTACTGGACGAGGCAGACGGTCCCACCGTCGTCGCTCGCGAGTAACCAGGCCGATTCCGAGAGTTCCTCGATGTCTCGGACCGGTTCCCAGTCGTGTCCGTCGGAGGAGCGGAGGAGCGTGTCTAACGCCAGCGCGAAGACCGGGCCGGTTGGTCCACCAGCGAACTGGGCGATGCCGCGGTCGAGCAGCGCTCGCTGCCAGGTGCTGCCGCCATCCGGCGAGTGCAGAACCGTCCCCGAATAGTCGGCGACGAGGAGTTCGTGTGAGCGGCGAGCGACGATCCCGACCGGGAGGCGGCCGTAGAGTCCCGCGTTCCGCTCCTGCCACGTTCCTGCTTGGTCCTCCCACACGAGGCATCCGTGGGCGAGTGTGCCGGCGACGAGGTGCTCGCGATCGAGAACGGCCAGACTCAGGACGTGGCTCGGGAGTGCGGGCAAGCAGTCCCAGTTCTCTCCTTGATCGGCGGTGCGGACGATGGAACGGTCGATCGCAGCGGCGAGGTGCCGGCCGGTCGGGTCGGTCGCCAGCAGGCTACAGCTCCCCTCGACCGGAAGCGCGATGCGCTCCCAGGTGCGACCGCGGTCACGCGAGCGGAAGAGTCCCGCATCACCGCCCAAGAAGAGGCTGAGCCTTCCGGTCTCGTCGGTGGTGAGTGCGCCGCATTCGAGCGAGGTCGGGGCCGACTCGATCTCGTGCCAGCTCCAGCGGCGCGAGCGGCTGAGGAACGCGCCGTCGGCTGCGACGAGCAGGACGGTGCGGTCGCGCTCGAATTGCGGAGAAACGACGAGATCGACGACTTCGACGAGCTGGGGCAGTCCTGCATTGGCGGGTTCCCAGTCCGTTCCGGCATTGGCGGAGACGAGGATACCGTCCAGCTGGTCGGCCACGATGACGAGACGCCGGTTTCCTTCCGTGGTGGTGCGGATGGCGACGATGGTGCCGCCCTCGAGGCACCGCTGCCAGGTACCGTTCGGCTGCTGGCGGAAGAGACCCGACGGGGTCGCGATATACCGGTCACCCCAGGGCGCGATGACGACGGGGTTAGCGAGTTCCAAACGTCCCCAGGTGTGCGGGAACGCGAGCGTTTCCCAGCTGTCGGCATCGTGCCGGGCGAGAAAGGCACCGCTCGCGGTGCCCGCGAGGACGGTCTTCCCATCGGTCGCGAGCGCGAGCACGGCGCCGCCGGGTTGGCGAGTGAGGTGGCGCCAGACCAGGTGCGCGTCTTTCCCCATCGTCTCTTCCTGTCTCACCGTCGCTCACGGTTCGGCACTCGAGGCAGGCCAGGTGCGATGGACGAGCACGTCCGTGGCGAGGAAGGCGCGCGCCAGACTCCAGCTCGCTTCCACGGCGGCCTCGAGGACGCCGAGGGGATCCAGCAGGCCATGCGACCAGGGATCGACCCAGCGGTCGTCCCGCACATCGTAGACGAGTTGCGGTGCCCGTGCCAGCGTCTCGTGGATGACTGGGCCCGGCTCGATGCCAGCATTGGCCACCAGGATCCGCAACGGCTCCAGGAGTGCAGCGCGAGCAGCTCCGAGAACTGCGCACTCGATAGACGAGTTGCTGGTCGCCTAGGCGACGAGGGCGCGAGCTGCGACAGCGAAGCTGGCGGCCCCACCCGGAACGAGACCAGTATCGAGAGCGACCTGAATGGTGCGAGCGAGCCGCTCGAGCATGAGCAACCGGTACTCGCGCTCGCTCGGCGTTCGCCCACCGACGCGGACCTGGAGGAACGCACCGTGCAACCGGGCGAGTCGTTCCTGTGCGCGCCGGCGTGCGGCGTCGTCTTCAGCCCGCTCGAGTTCCGCCTCGGCGAGAGCGAGGCGCTGGCGGATCGCCGCTCGCGTTCCATGCCCGCCGAGGATCGCGAATGTCCAGCGTGTGACGAGTACCTGCCGAGCGCTTCCGAGATCGGCCAGGCGTGCCTGCTCTGGACGCTCGCCGGCCTGCTGCCGGAATGGACGTCCCCCGCAGAGCGCTGCGAGGTCCTCGAGGATGCGTGTCTGTTGCAGGCCGACGGAAGGAGCCGCGACGACGGCGACCTGTTCCAGGGTGCCCTGGGCGAGGTTCGCTGCGAGGACGGCGCGTACTGAGTCGCCAAGCTCGTTCGCCACGATGAGGAGACGCCGGACACGGTGGCGTGCGCAGTCGTCGAGGAGCGGCACGAGCTGGTTCGCCTCCGCGAGTGTCCAGTCGGTGAGAAAGATGCGCGGCTCGAGCAGTTGCCAGCTGGTCGTGCCGGCTGGAACGAATTCCGGCGTGAGCAACCGGCTCTGCCAGTGGACGCCCTGGACGAGCTGGACGTGGATGCTGCTTCCATCGTCCGGATCGACCAGGACGACACCCTCGGGGCCGATCGCTTCGAGCCCCTCGAGGAAGTCGGTCACCACCTCAGGTGGGAGATCGAGCGGTGCCAGGACGTTGGCGAGGTCAGTGATGTCCTCGAGGGGACGTGCGAGCGAGCGGAGCGTCGTCGTGACGGCGGC
>BEID01000254.1 GCA_002898975.1 bacterium HR27
GAGATGCGAGTTCCAGAGGAGCGTGGGGCCAGGCCGCGTGCCGTAGCGCGCGATGACGTTCGGTTTCGTCGGTTCCGCGGCGTCGAGTTCGACCGTGAAACCAGCTTCTGCCAGGTAACGGGTACAGACGAAAGCTGCCTCGGTGACGTCACCGGGTGGGTTGACGGTCGGAATGCGGATCAGTTCACGGGCGAACTCGACCACGTCGTCCGTGCGAACGGCGGCGAGGACGCGCTCGACCCATTCTGAATCGACCGGTATCGTCGACATCGGTTCCTCCACACGGACTATCGAGAAACGAAGCGAACGCCACACTATGCTATGCTCGGCACGTGCGAGGTGTCTGTCAAGCGGAACGAGGAAATTGGCCACGATGACGAGTACGGTGCGAGATCGAGTGCGAGCGCTGTTGGAACGCGTGCGCGGTATCGCTTTCGACATGGATGGTGTTCTGTATCGGGGAGAGCAACCGCTGCCGGCGGCTGCCGAACTCGTGGCCGAACTCGAAAAGCGCGGTATCGGGTTCGTGATGGTTACGAACAATGCGACGAAGACTCCCGAGGAATATGCAGCCAAGCTCGCGCGGATGGGTATGACGGTACCAGCCGAGCGGATCGTCACGTCGGCCATCGCGACGCGGGACTGGATGCGGCAGCGTTACGAGCCTGGTACGACTGTGTACGTGCTCGGCATGGCGGCGCTGCAGCAGGCCATCTACGACGGCGGGTACTTCCTCCCTGCTGGGCGTGATGCGCAGGTCGTGGTGAATGGAGCCGATTTCACGCTCACTTACGAAAAGCTCAAGATCGCGACGCTCGCGATCCGCGCAGGCGCGGACTGGATCGCGACGAACGCCGACCGGACGTTTCCCTCGGAAGAAGGGTTGATTCCTGGTAGCGGAGCGATCGTGGCGGCGCTGCAGGCAGCGACCGACCGCGCGCCGATCGTGATCGGCAAGCCAGAGCCAGCGATGGTGTTGCGCGCGGCTGACCTGCTCGGTGTTCCACCCGACCAGCTCCTGGTGGTCGGCGATCGGCTCGATACCGACATTCTCGCCGGCCAGCGAGCGGGTTCGTTGACCGCCCTCGTTCTGACCGGTGTTTCGACACTGACGGACGTTCGTGCGAGCGCCGTGCAGCCGGATATCGTGCTCGATGATCTGCACGTCCTGCTCGAGGCGGTACGATGTGGCGGAGCGTGAGACGAGTCGGTCGCTACTGGGTCGATGACCCACGGCTCATCCAGGGACGCGACGATGTCTCACCAGAGGGATTGAATCCAGGGGCATTGCGGCTGCAATACGCACTCGAAGCCCTCCAGAATGTGCGGGGCCGGGTCCTCGTTCCTGGTTGCGGTGCCGGACGATACGTGCGCGCCATCGAGCGTGCGCGTCCCGATCTGTGGGTCGTCGGCGGCGATCTGAGCCGGCGGGCCATCCGCGAGGCGCGATCCCGTGACGCGATCGGGCACTATCTGGTGCTCGATGCATGCCGGCTGCCGTTTCGCTCCGGTGCATTCGACGCGGTGGTGTTCTTGGATGTTCTCGAACATGTCCCGGAACCAGCTGCGATGATTCAGGAGTGCGTGCGCGTCCTGCGTGCCGGTGGCATCTTGCACGCGTTCGTGCCGCTGGAAGCGCAACCGGGGACGTTGTACGCGTTGCTGCGCGCGAGCGAACGCTGGCCGATCCATCGCTGGAAGCGCGACCACGTCGGTCATATTCAGCGCTTTTCCGACCTGGACATCCTGCGCTTGCTCGGACGCGCCGGGCTGGAAATCCGAACGCTGAGCTACAGCTTCCACCTGATCGGTCAGCTGCACGATGTCCTGGACTACTGGCAGCGCGAGCGTGCTGCTGGTGGTCCGGGAACGCTACCGGTGTGGCTGGTCCGGCTCCTGACCCGTCTCGTGTTCGTGGTCACCTGGCGGGCGGCAGCACTGGAAGACCGGTTGCACCGAGGCCGATTGCTGGCGGCTGGGATGCACGTCACTGCCTACAAGCCGAGCGATACCGAGCAGGCTGCCGTTGCCCCACGGTTCGCAGCGCTGGTGCGTTAGGTGCGCTGGAGGATGTCGATGTTCCCGATCATCGACGGGCACACCGATTACGTGCTGTCCCTCCTCGAAACTGGGCGTGACTTCCTGACGGAGAGCGACAGCGGCCACGTGGATCTGCCGCGAGCGCGACGTGGCAACGTGGCGGCCATGCTCAGCGCCGTGTTCATCCGTGACGCATATCTTCCCGGGCAGGCGCTCGCGCGGACGCTGCGCGCGGTCGACCGGTTGCTGGAGACGATCGCTGCGTCTGGTGGCCGGATGCAGCTGGTTACGAATGTCGCCGAACTCGAGCGCTGCCTTCACGACGGGACGTTCGGAGCGATCCTGCACTTCGAGGGAGCGGAGGCGATCGATCCCGAGTTCGCTGTGTTGCGCCTGGGCTATCGGCTCGGTCTGCGCTCGTTGGGGTTGACCTGGAGTCGCCCGAACATCTACGCCGAAGGAGTGGGGCCGGACGATCGCGGCCGGGGACTGACCCAACTCGGCCGAGCACTGGTGCGAGCGTGCAACGAGCTCGGCGTGCTGCTCGATGTCTCGCACCTGAACGATGCTGGTTTCTGGGACGTCATCGAGTGCTCCACGCAGCCAGTCGTAGCCAGTCATTCCAATTGCCGGGCTTTGTGTCCGATACCACGGAACCTGACCGACGAGCAGATCCGTGCGCTGGCTGCGAAGGGTGGCCTCCTCGGCATCAATTTCCATGTCGGCTTTCTCCGCGCGGGAGCCGAGCGACCGGAGGATGTGAGCCTCGGCGACGTGATCGCGCATATCGATCACGTCGCCGAACTCGTCGGAGTAGACTACGTTGCCTTCGGCTCGGACTTCGATGGTGCGACGATGCCGCGTGACCTTCCTGACGTGGCAGCGCTGCCCCGGCTCGTGGAGGCATTGCTCCGGCACGGGTACGACGACGCAGCGGTGAGCAAGATCTGCTACGAGAACTGGCTCCGCGTCTTTCGTACCGTGTGGCAGGCGTGAGCCCGACTGGTCAGATCTCGGTGACCAATTCGAGCGACTTGTCGGCCACGATCCGCTGCGCCATGGCCAGGAAGCGCTCGAGGGGCATCGCGCCCAGATTCTCGTTCGTGCGGAGTCGTACCGCGACGGTCTCTCCCGCCGCCTCACGGTCTCCGACGACGAGCATGTACGGGACCTTTTGCAGCTGTGCGTTCCGGATCTTGGCCTGCATGCGTTCGTCACCATCGTCGACCTCGACACGGAGACCGGCCTCACGCAGGCGGTCACGCACGCGGTAGGCGTAGGGCAGGTGCCGGTCGGCGATGGGGATGACGACGGCCTGAACCGGAGCCAGCCACACCGGAAAGGCGCCGGCGAAGTGCTCGATGAGAATGCCGATGAAGCGTTCGAGGGATCCGTAGATGACGCGGTGGATGACGACCGGCGTCTTCTCGGTCCCATCCCGATCCGTATAGGTGCAACCGAAGCGCCGCGGGAGCTGGAAGTCGAGCTGGATCGTTCCGGTTTGCCACTGGCGACCGAGAGCATCCTCCATCAGGATGTCGATCTTCGGTCCGTAGAACGCCCCCTCACCCTCGCCGATCAGGTAGTTCCCCGGCCCGGCGTGCTCGTCCAGGATCCGTTGCAACGCTGCTTCGGCCTTGTCCC
>BEID01000255.1 GCA_002898975.1 bacterium HR27
CAGGATGTGCTTCTCCGTGCTCCGGTCGACCTTGCTCAGGATCGCTACCAGGTGCGGCACACCACCGACCGTTCGAGAGTCCTGCGTGAGCAGCGAGGACATGCGCCGCCGCATGATCTCCTCGACGCGCTTGACGATCTCGGCCGGGGTGCGATCGATCGTCGCGATCCGCCGTGCCACTTCTGCCTGCAAGTCCTCGTTGAGATGGCTGATCACCGCTGCAGCCTGCACCGGAGGCAGGTGTGACAGGATCAAGGCGATCGTCTGTGGGTGTTCGTTCTGCAAGAACATCGCCATCTGGCGCGGATCGGACTTCCGCAGGAATTCGAACGGCGCTGGCGGGTTCATCGTCACGACTCGATCGATCAGGGCGTTCGCCCGCTCCAGACCCATCGCCCGCGCCAGCATTTCCCGGGCGTATTCGATGCCGCCAACGGCGAGATAGCGGTGGACGACCGCCATCTCGTGTGCCTCGTTGAGCACCTGATGCACTTCTTCCTCGTTGAGACGCGGCATCGTCGCGACCTTGACGGTGATCGCCTCGATCTCGTGTTCCTGGAGGTGCTGGAGAACCTTGGCCGAATAGTCCGGCCCGAGCGCCATCAGGAGGGCAGCTGCCTTCGCCGCCCCCTTCAGGCGCTCCGGTTGCTGGCCTGGTCGTGTCGGCGCCTGCGCCGTCATCGCTCGCTACTCCTCGTTCAACCAGGCACGCACCACATGCGCGACGGTTGCCGGGTCCTTCTTCGCGAGTTCCTGGAGTTCCCGGAGCGTCGGCGGCGGCCCGGCCGGTTCCTTGAGTGCCGCTTCGCGCGGGCCACCGAGCCCGGCTGCAGCACCCGCCGGCATGCTCGCTGCTGCCGGACCGCCCGGTAAGGCCTCGGTCGCGACCTCATAGCGTGGCGCGGGCGGGAGCGCGGCCCGCTGCGACGCCAGCACCCGCCAGGCGATCAGCAGCGCGATCAGCGGGATGAGGACGATCGCCCCCAACCGGGCCGCTTCCAACAGCCGGTCCATGAGCGACGGTTGGACGGCGGCTTCTTCGGCGTTCGCCGTCGTGAACGGCACCACGCTCACCGTCACCTCGTCACCGCGCTCCGGTACGATCCCGGCTGCTGCTGCGACGAGATCGCGGACTTGCTCGGCCACGGCCGGATCGACCGCTGCACTGTTCAGGACGACGGCCACCGAGAGTCGTTGAATCTTGCCGGGCGCTTGGACAACGCGCTCCACCTGTCGGGAGAGCTCGTAATTGACCGTCGTCTCGCGGAGTTCGCTGCGCTGCTGGTTTTGCCCCGCGGCACCTTCCTGATACGTACCGACGTTGCTGTCGACTCCTGGCACGCCGATCGGTCCGGTTGCCGTTCCTTCGGTCGTCTGCACGCGCTCCTGCTGGCTCCGCACTTGTGGTTGTGTCCCGTTCGGACTGTAAATCTCGCTGTCGACCTGGCGCTGGTCCCAGTCGAAGCTCGCGCTCACCTGCACCGCAGCGTTGTTGTTTCCCACGACGCGTGCCACGATCGTCTGCAGCTGCGTGGCGAGTGCGCTCTCGAACGCTCGCTGTGCCTTGAGGTGGTCGCTCATGCCACCGGCCGCAGCGACTCCTCCGCCCGACCACAGCGCGTTCCCACTCTCATCCACGACCGTCACATGTTCTGGCTGCAGTCCCGGCACAGCCGCCGACACCAGATGCACGACCCCGCGCACCTGCTCGTCAGTCAGCCGGCTGCCCGGCTTGAGCTGCAGGACGACCGCTGCCGTCGTCGGCTGTTGCTGTTCGGTGAAGAGCGATTCCTCAGGGATGACCAGGTGTACGCGTGCCGACTGCACGCCGTCCAGCTGACTGATCGTCCGAGCGAGTTCTCCCTCGAGCGCCCGCTGGTAGTTGACACGCTGCTGGAAGTCGGTCACACCGAACGAGGAGCGGTCGAACAGTTCGAACCCCAGCGTCCCACTCTTCGGTAGCCCCTGCGCGGCCAGCGCTAACCGCAGCTTGGCCACCTGATCGACCGGTACGCTGATCGTCGTCCCGTCGTTGCTGAGCTTGTACGGCACCCCTTGCTGGCGTAACTGCTCGATGATCGCTGCCGCATCGTCCGCCGAAAGGCCGGTGTAGAGCGGCGCATACTGCTGCGGCGGCTGGATCAACAGGAGGAGCGCGACTGCGAAGATCGCGGTGAGCGCCACCGCGACGATCGCGACCCGGCGGTTCTGGCTCAGACCGTCCCACCGGTCACGCACATAGTTCCAGTAGACCGAGAGTCGCCGCAGCATGCGCTCGATCCGTTCCGCTCACCCCGTCAAATCGGCATCGACATCACTTCACGATAGGCTTCCAGCGCTCGATTCCGAATCTGCAACGCCGCCTGTAAGCCGATCGAGGCAGTCTCGAGCGCGATCATGACCTGATGGAGATCGACGTCCTCGCCCGCCGCGAGCGCCACCGCGAGGCGATCCGCTTCGTTGATCTGCGCGTTCAACGCACCGAAGGCGCGCTCCAGTACCTGCCCGAACGATGGGCCAGCGGCTGCCGTCGGCGAGTTCGCGGCCCCGACCGGCGTGATGTCTGCAGCGATCGGTGCGATCGGCGCGATGCTCATCGCCCCGTACTCCCTTCGATCTCACCGCTCATGCTCGACCGATGCTCAAGGCGCGCATCGCCATCGCTTTCAGCGACTCCAGCACCGTCACGTTCGCCTCGTAGGCGCGCGTCGCCGCCATGAGATTCGTCATCTCGCTGACCACGTCGATGTCCGGGTACCGCACGATCCCGTTCGTGTCTGCGTCAGGGTGCGTCGGATCGTAGACCTCACGTACCGCCTGTGGATCGACGACGATCCCAGCGACGTACACCCCGCGCGCCGCACTCGGCGGTGCCTGCACCAGCCCGGTACGCGTCTGCACCAGGCGGGCGAATGCGTTCGGCTGCTCCGCAGCGAAGACGACCTGCCGCCGCAGATACGGTCCACCCTGTGGTGTCCGCGTGGTGTCGACGTTCGCGAGGTTCGACGCTGTGACGTCCATCCGCACCCGCTGCGCGGTGAGCGCCGAGAGGCTGACCCGCATCGTCTCGAAGATCCCCATCGCCTGGCGCTCCTTCCCTTCCCTGCGCGATGCTCGCACGTTCAACACTACCCATCGGTCGGCACCGTGCCGATACCCTGTCGGTCGGAAGCCGCTTCAGGACGCAAGTCCAGGCGACCCCGGTACTGCCAGGCCAGTTGTCCGTATGGGCGAGCACCATGACCGGCTGGAGCGACCTGAGCGGGCATCGCCGCTCCCGTTGCGCAGCCACGTACGGTCGCTCAGCAATCGCGGACGTGGCCGAGGGTCTGCCGAACGCGTGCGGTCCGCGTGACCGGAGAAACGAGCTGGGGCTTCAGCAGCGCAGCCCCAGTCGTGCAAGCGTGCTCATGCTTCCGGCTTGGGCACCAGGTAGATGCGGACACCGTGATGGATCAAGTAGTTGAGGAGCCGGAGCCGCGTCTCCAAACCGATCCGGCCCAACGGTGGGATCAGCGGGACACCGTGCAGTGCGGCCTTGGCGACGATCCACTCGCGGAATTGCCGATCCGTCATGTCGACCACGGTGAGGTTTTCGTCACCGTGCCCGTCCTCGCGCGGTACCAGGACGTAAACACGGCGCAGGTCTTCGAGCGTCAAGTCAGGCTGTGGAACTCGCTCGT
>BEID01000256.1 GCA_002898975.1 bacterium HR27
AGACACGTCCAGTCTGGGTGGGAAACGTCCAGATCGGCGGTGATGCGCCGATCGTCGTGCAATCGATGACCACGACCGATACGCGTGACCCGGAGGCGACGCTTCGACAGATTCACGAGCTCGCAGACGCGGGTTGCGAGATCGTGCGCGTGGCAGTACCGGACCGAGTTGCCGCGGCGGCTCTGGCAGAAATCGTCCCGCGCTCGCCGATCCCGGTCGTCGCTGACATTCACTTCGAGCATACGCTGGCGCTCAAGGCACTCGAAGCCGGGGTTCACAAGCTGCGTCTCAACCCGGGCAACATCCGCAAGCCGGAAGAAGTGCGCGAGGTCGTCAAGAAGGCGAAGGAGCGGGGCGTCCCGATCCGGATCGGCGTGAACTTCGGCTCGCTGCCGCCGATGACTCGGGAGTTCGTCGACGAGATGGCAGCTCAGGGTGCGACGCAGACGGAGCTGATCGCCGAGCACATGGTGCGCACGGCACTGCACCATGTGAAGATCCTCGAGGATCTCGATTTCGGCGATATCGTCATCTCGCTCAAGGCCTTCGAAGTACCAGTGATGATCGAGGCCTACCGACGTATGGCCAAACTGAACGACTATCCGCTGCATCTTGGTGTCACCGAGGCGGGTACGCCGAAGTCCGGTGCGATCCGGTCGGCCATCGGGATCGGGACACTGCTCCAAGAGGGTATCGGTGACACGATCCGCGTCTCGCTCACGACCGATCCGGTCGAAGAAGTGTGGGTCGCCTACGAGATCCTTAAGAGCCTGGGCCTCCGCGAGCGCGGCGCAACGCTGGTGGCGTGCCCGACCTGCGGTCGTGTGGAGGTCGATCTCTTCCGGCTCGCGAACGAGATCGACGAGTACTTGCGGACCGTCAAGGAACCGATCAAGGTGGCCGTGATGGGCTGTGTCGTCAACGGTCCGGGCGAGGCACGAGATTCCGATGTCGGTGTCGCCGCCGGCCGGGGCAAGGGCGTCATCTTCCGCAAGGGGAAGATCGTGCGGCGCGTCGAGGAGCATGAGATCGTCCCGGCACTGAAGGAAGAAATCGAACAGATCCTGGCCGAGCGGCGTTCTGGTGCCGAACGACGTGCCCAACGCCAGATCAGCACCCCGATCGTCGGCGAGTGACCGCCTGAGGAGCTGGTGCCATGTCGGGCCACCAGGCAGCGGAACACGCCGAAGTCGTTGCTGTCCTGGGGACAGTGTCATGGGACGAGTTCCTCGTGCTCGACTGTCTCCCGACGCCCGGCTCGACTGCCATCATCCAGCAGCGAGTGGAATCGGGCGGCGGTACTGCCGCCAATCTAGCAGTCGCGCTGGCACGCCTCGGTGTCCGCCCGCTCTTCGTCACGACGGTGGGCTCCGATCGGTTCGGCACAGCCCTCCTCGCCGAGTTGGAGCAGGAGAACATCGCGCTCCACATCGTCCCCCGGCCAGCTGGTACAGCGACCGATCGCTGTACCATCCTGGTGACCCCTGGCCCGGAACGTACCATTCTCTGGCATCCCGGCGCTCACCTCCGCCTCGGCGACCCCCTACCGCTCGATCGCGTGTTCCAGGCACGCATCGTCGTGATCGATGTGGAAGACCAGGCACTTCGGCAGTTCCTCCTCGATCTGCCCGCGCATATCGCACCCAGGGTCCAGCTCGTCGGCCCGCTCACCCACCTCACCGCGCTGCCAGCAGAACGTGCCCTACGCACTGCCATCCAGCACGATGTGCTCGTCGGGAGCGAGGCCGAACTTCTCACCGTGACGGGCTGCGACCAGCTGCGCACCGCTGTGGAGACGCTCCAGCAGTGGATGCCTCTCGGCGCGACACGCTTCGCGGCCATTACCCGTGGAAGGGACGGCTGCGTCCTGGTTTCAGAGCGGGAGATCGTGTCGTGTCCTTCGTTTGCGGTCGATGCAGTCGATCCGACCGGCGCCGGCGACGCCTTCACTGCCGGTCTGATCTACGGACTGCTCGAGCGCTTGCCGTTACCGGAACTCGGCCGGTTCGCGAACGCCGTCGGTGCCCTGGCGACCCGCCGACTCGGCGCCCGCTCCGCTTTACCGACACGCGACGAAGTTCTCGAGTTCATCGCCCAGGCTCAGCCATGCAGCTGACTCGCGACGAACTGCGTCAACTCGCCGCCCAAGCAGGACTCTCTCTCGTCGCCGTGACGACTGCTGAGCCGTTTCCACACCTCGCCGACCTGCTCAAAGCACGGATTCGTGCCGGATACTTGCGCGGAATGGACTGGTTCGACGAGCGACGCGCTGACATCGCTGCGGACCCGCGGAACCTCCACCCCACCGCGCGCAGTATCGTGAGTGTCGCCCTTCCGTACTGGATCCCCGATATCCAGCCTCCAAACGACGGCGTTGCGCGTGGCCGGATCGCCCGGTACGCATGGGGAATCGATTATCACCGGGTTCTCCGTGAGCGAATGCGCAGGCTCCATGCCTTACTGGAAGCACGGGTAGGACGGACACTCGAGGCACGTTTTCTCGTCGACACAGCGCGAATCGTCGATCGGGAAGTGGCAGCACGGTCCGGACTCGGCTGGCAAGGGAAGAACACGATGATCCTCGTGCCCCGACACGGGTCGTGGGTACTCCTCGGCGAACTCGTTCTCGACATCGAGATCGATCCGGATCAGCCGCTTCGGCCCCGCTGCGGTCGCTGCCAGCGATGTCTCGACGCCTGTCCGACCGGTGCCTTGGTCGCACCCTACGAACTGTACGCGCCACGCTGTATCTCCTACCTCACGATCGAGCACCGCGGCCCGATTCCCTGGGAACTCCGCCCCTTGATGGGTAACTGGGTGTTCGGTTGCGACGTGTGCCAGGAGGTGTGCCCGTACACGTCGGCCGCGCTTCCAGCGGACGATCCGATCGTCCGGCCCGAGCGCATCGAACACTGTTTCCCGTCGCTGGAATGGCTCCTCCGGATGAGCGAGGAGGAGTTCCGGGTGGTCTACCAGCGCCGCCCGGTCCTGCGTGCCAAGCGTGCTGGCCTCGCCCGGAACGCTGCCGTGGCGCTGGGCAATATCGGCGACAGCCGCCACCTCGCCGTTCTCGAAGAGACGGTCCTCGCGCACGACCAACCACTTGTCCGGAGTCACGCCGCCTGGGCGATGGCGCGTATCGACTACTCCGCCAGTCTCCCCGTGCTCCGCACGGCTCTGCAACATGAAACGGACCCGCTCGCCCGGACGGAACTGCAGCAGCTGCTCGACGCGCCACCGGAGCCGGTCAGCCAGTCGTCTGCAGTCCTGCCGCGATCGCGTTGATGCTGTGGTGGATCGCATCGAGCAGACGAGCCCGCCGGCTCTCCTGGTCCGGTGGCAGTTGACGATAGCGCCGGAGCAGCTCGATCTGCGCAACGTGGAGCACGTCCACGTAGGGATTTCGAAGCTTCACCAGGCGAGACAGCACCGGTGAGCGCTCGAGCAATGCACCTTGCTCGGTTACCGCCAGAACCATACGGACCGCTCGCTCGTACTCGTCGGCGATGCGCTCGAACAACTCCGGCTGTTCGGCTAGTTGCGCGTAGAGCGAAGCGACCGAGAGATCGGCGGTGCCGAGGCTGATCTGCGCGTTATCGATGAGCGTCTCGAAGAATGGCCAGCTCCTGTACATCGACCGCAAGGTTTCGCCACCACCCTCCTCGACAACACGCTCCA
>BEID01000257.1 GCA_002898975.1 bacterium HR27
CCGACCGACCGTCCGCTGGTGTCGGCGCGGCGCGAGCGCACGCAGCCGCGCCACGAGCGAGCGTCCCTGCAGCAGGCCGTAAAAGCTCACGAGAAAGAAGACGAACGACTTGATGAGCGCTTCGACGGTGGCGAGCACGAGCGGAACAGCTTCACGGCTGAAGCGCTCGGCAAGCGCCTGAGCAGCGGCATCGAGACGACCCAACACAGCACTCGTGTCGATGACGATCTCACCGATACGGATCTCGGGAGTGCGCGCCAGCCGCTGCTCGATCGTCTCGACGATGTCCGGGACGAGACGCACGAGAGACTGCACCTGCTGACCGAGCGACGGTGCGATGAGGACACCAGCCAGCACGAGTAGGCCGAAAAGCACGACATAAAGAATCACGATGACAAGCACCCGCGGCAGGTGACTGCGGCGTTCGGCCCAGTCGACCAGCGGATGGACGAGATAGGCGAACACTGCTGCGACGATAAAAGGAGTCAAGATGTGGGCGAGATGGAGCAGCGCGTAGCCGAGGACAAGCACGAGCAGTGCGGTGACGACGAGCAGCTCGCGAGACTGGCGGATCCGATCGATGAGATGCATTCCGCTCGCCTCGTTCCTACCGATCTCTCAGCCATGAACGCAGGCGGAGAAGTAGCCCGCTGAGCATTCTACACGAGCAGGCACCGCATTTTGCGCTCGTCAGCTTCAGGACGCAATACCGGGCACTCGAGGCCATTTCAGTCAGCGGGGAACACGACGCGGGCTCGCGAGCAATCCGCTCGTTATCAAGGCGAGCAAAGCCAGAACGATCGCGAGGACGAAGACCGCGTCGAAGCCGAGCCGATCGACGACGAGACCGCCGAGCATCGGCACGAGTGCGACGACACCCAACACCGAGTTGGTCACACCGACCAGCGTCGGCCGCTCATGTGGATGCGCCAGATCGAGTACTGCAGTCAGATTGGCCAACATCTGCGCGGAGAGCGCAGCGCCGTAGGCCAAGAACACGAGCGCGAACGAGACGAAGGCGAAGCGTTCCACGTCATTGACGAGCACGAGGAAACGATCCCAGCGCACGAGGGCGCCGAGCGTGAGTGCCAGGAGCGGCATGAGGAGGCGCAGCACCGTCGTGAGCTGCAACAACTGGCGATTCCCCCAGCGGGAGACGACCCAGCCCCAGAGCGGATTGGACGCCACTCGTGCGATCGCGGAGAGGGCGAGATACGTGCCAGCCGTTTCCGCCGGTAACCCGAGACGATACTGGGCATAGATGATGAAAAAGGGATCCGCGATCGCCGAAAGGGCGAGGAAAGATCGGAACACGATGAATCGGCGCACCGACCGACGAGCGAGAACGGTCGGTACGTTCTCGAACCAGGCACGGAGCGAGCGCGGTTGCGCAGGAACCGGGCGCTCCGCCATCCACAGCGTGGTATACGCGGCGAGTGCCAGAACAGCGAACGAGGTCGCGAACAACATGGCGAACCCGGCGTCACCGCTGGCAAGCGCCCATTGCACGATCAAACCAGCCAGAAGTGCCAGCAGAGCGCCCCAGAAGTTGCGCTGGCTGAAGAAGAAACCGCGTCGGTCGGCCGGGATGGCACGGGCACTGAGTTCGACGAGCGGCACGAAAGCGAAACCAGCCGCAATATTGTACAGTGCGTAGCACAGGAAGAAAGCCCAAAGCACCTGCCGGTCGGCTTCGAGCCCGCCAGCCAGGACGATAGCTGCAAGCAGCCCGATCGCGGCTGCCCGCACGATGCCACCCCAGGCAGCCCAAGGCAACTGCGAGCGACGCCCTTCGACCAGTGCAGCGGCAACCGCTTGCGGCAAGAACCAGAGGCTCACGCTGAGGGCTGGCACAAGTCCGACGAGGACACGACTCTCGGTGAGTCGGTCGACGAACACTGCGAGTACCAGCACCGGGTGGATGAGGGCGTCCCCGAGCAAGAGGAGCCCGCCGTTGGCGACACCGAAGACGAAACTCCGTCGGACACGTTGCCGATCCTGGTGGCTCGGACTCCGCGCCTCCGGCACCTCCGCTGGTGCGGGCCGGGCAGTCGGCGGCGTCCCGGTCATGCCGTCTCTCGTTCCGTTCCTGTCCTCAACACCGACGCCGGCACCATCCTAGCCCAGAATCGCATACCAGGCGAGTCGAGACCGAGCGAATCATGATCAGGCGTACACGAGAAGCGTCTGCGACTAGCGTAATGGGAACGTGCCTGCAAAGCGCCCTGGCGCTTGGAATACTCGAGGAGAGCGCGGAGACGCTGGAGGAAGGAACGTCCGTGCTGAAACCGCTGCATCGCTGGGAACACGAGGATCGACCACTGCGACGCCGAGATCTGGCAGAGGATCCGCTGGAACAGTTCCTCCGATGGTACCGCGAGGCGGAAGAGGCGAATCTCCGCTATCCGAACGCCATGGCAGTCGCGACGGCGACAGCCGACGGGAAACCCTCAGTGCGGATGGTGCTCCTTCGGCAAGTGGACGAGCGTGGTTTCGTCTTCTACACCAACCTGGAGAGTCGGAAGGGGCGCGAGATCGCCGAAAATCCGCGTGCTGCATTGCTGTTCTACTGGGAACCGCTGGAACGGCAGGTGCGGATCGAGGGGCGCGTGGAACTGGTCTCTCCAGAAGAAGCCGGCGAGTACTTCGCGACACGCCCGTACGGCAGCCAGGTCAGTGCCTGGGCCTCGCAGCAGAGTGAACCGATCGCGTCACGGGCAGAGCTGGAGCGACGGCACGAGGAGTTCGCGGCGCGCTACCCGGAAGGCGCTGTCCCGCGACCACCGTACTGGGGTGGATACCGGGTGGTACCGGACGCCTATGAGTTCTGGCAGGGACGCGCGGACCGCCTGCACGACCGGTTCCGCTACGAGCGACGGCCGGACGGCAGCTGGACGATCGTCCGGCTGCAACCGTAGGGGGTCAGATGACAGCGTGCACCTTCTGCAGCATCGTTGGAGGCGAACTTCCCGCAGTGCTGGTGTACCAGGACGATCGCCTGTTCGCTTTTCTCGACCACCGGCCACTTTTCCCAGGCCATACTCTGGTGATTCCGCGCACCCATGTGCCGACACTGGCCGAACTCCCGGAGGACCTCCTGTTACCCTTGTTCGGGCTGGTCCAGCGATTGTCACGAGCCATTCCCCTCGCGCTCGAGGCACAAGGGACGTTCGTCGGGATCAACAACCGAGTGAGCCAGAGCGTGCCGCACCTGCACGTGCACGTTGTCCCGCGACGACGCGGCGACGGTCTGCGCGGCTTTTTCTGGCCGCGGCAGCGGTATCCCTCCAGCGAGGCGATGCAGGAGGTGGCAGCACGGATCCGCCTCGCCCTCGCGCAGGCATGAGGCGGTGACGGCGCGCCACAGGAACCCGCGACGAAGCAGCCCGGCAGCGGTAAACTCGACAGAAAGAAGGATAGTGCCCGCGAGTTCGGTCTCTGACGGAGGTGGGAGCATGAAGCCGGCTGTGCTGGTGATCGATATGCTGAACGACTTCGTGACTGGGAAACTCGGGAACGAGCGGGTCCGCAGCGTCGTCGAGCCGATCCGCAAGCTGCTCGCGCGTGCGCGGGAAGCAGGCATACCGGTGGTGTACGTGGGAGACGCGCATCTCCCGACCGATCCGGAAATCGCGGTGTGGGGTCCGCACGCGATGAAGGG
This sequence comes from bacterium HR27, assembly GCA_002898975.1. Taxonomy (GTDB): domain Bacteria; phylum Chloroflexota; class Chloroflexia; order Thermomicrobiales; family Thermomicrobiaceae; genus Thermomicrobium. The sequence goes on from BEID01000257.1 coordinate 3,662, forward strand.
GACGAAGGAGGC
>BEID01000258.1 GCA_002898975.1 bacterium HR27
CGTCGATTGGGTGATCAACCAGGCACGGCGACCGGCCGTGGTGCAGCAGTTCGAAGCTCGGACAGCTTGATGCGTCGCTGAGCGCGACGGGTCTCGCCAGCTCGAGCCCCAGAACGACAGTCTGGGGCTCGTCTGGTATACTGGCCACGCTTGCGGCAGGAGTGCCGCGCGTCGTGTGCTGTGCCTTTCTGCGCTGTCGCCCACCGGGTGAGGCAACGGCCCGGGACTGGGATGCAGCGCGAACCCATGGAAAGGAGGAATCCGTTGCCGCGTTATGAGCCTGAGCCGCGGAAATATGAACTCATGGTTTTGTTGCGTCCGGATCTTGCGGATGACCGGCTGGAAGCAGCGATCGAGCGGATCCGCACCATGATTGCCGATCAGGGTGGGACCGTGACCTTCGAAAAGCGCGATACGCCGTGGGGGCGGCGCCGCCTGGCGTATCCGATCATGAAGTTCCAGGAAGCCTTCTATGTGCTCTTCCAGCTAGTTTGCCCGCCGTCCAAGGCGCGAGAGATCGAACGGGAGCTTCGCCTCAACGACCAGGTGTTGCGACACCTGATGGTGCGTCTGGAAGCGTGAGTCGCGCAGCTCGAGAGCCGGAGTCCCGGAGGGTACGATGTCACGGGGACTGAATCGCATCGAACTCATCGGAAACGTCGGCCGCGACCCCGAAATGCGCTACACGCCGTCCGGGGCTCCGGTCACGCAGTTCCGCCTCGCGGTCAATTCGTTCCGCCGGGGCGGCGAAGCTGGCCAGCCGGTCGAAGAGACCGACTGGTTTACCGTGGTCTGCTGGAACCGGCTGGCTGAATTCGCAGACCAGTACATCCGGAAGGGCACGAAGGTCTACGTGGCGGGGCGGCTGCGGGTGCGGCGCTTCACTGGGAACGACGGTACGGAGCGGACCGCTGTCGAGGTGATCGCTCGCGAGGTGCTGTTGCTCAGTCCACGACCGGCCGATGTGCCGGCGCCGACGGAACTGCCGGCTGATGAGGAAGCGCCGTCACCGGAATTGCCCCCGGACCTCTCGTTCGACGACGATCCATGGAACGATCAGGTACCGTTCTGATCCACGGTGAGGAGTGAGGAAGCGATGACGGAGGAACTGCAGCCGACAGGTGTTGCGGACAACGGCGCAGCGGAGGCGTCCGAGGCGCAGCAGGAGCAGGCTGCTGAAGCGTCTCGACCTACTCGAGCGACCACACGCTACTACCCACGCAAGAAGGTCTGCGCCTTCTGTATGGACGGCATCAAGGAGATCGACTACAAGGATTTCGGGCGCCTGCGTCGCTATCTGTCGCCACAGGCGAAGATCGAGCCGCGCCGTTCGACCGGTACGTGCGCGAAGCATCAGCGGCAGTTGGCACGGGCGATCAAGCGAGCGCGTCACCTCGCTCTCCTGCCGTTCGTGCCGGAGCGATGAGCGGATCCTGCCCGGTTCCTCTGAGCAGGGGCGCTCGATCGCGGAGCAGCGAGGTGGCACATGCTGGAGCGGATCAGGCGGTGGCTGCCTGGTCAGCGTGAGGTGGCGCAAGCTGGGGTGCGTTCGCGACGCGTTCCACGGCGTGAGCGCGAGCGTGTCCGGGAACGGGCAGCTCTCATCGGTGTCGCCACGATACTGGCGATCGTCGCGCTGCTGCTGAGCGGTGGCGCGGTGTATCAGTACTGGTATCTCCCACGTCAGGTCATCGTGGAGGTCAATGGCGAGCCTATCACGCGCGGTGACTACTGGAAGATGCGCAAGCTCGAGCTGCTCAACCAGATCAGTCAATACCAGCAGTTGGCGAACCTGACGACGGGACAGCAGAGTGCCCAGTACCAGCAGCTCGCTGACCAGGCACGGGAACAGCTGCAGACAGTCGAAGAAGATCCGATCAACCAGCCGACCGTCGAGCAGATGGTCGATGATCTCATCGTGGTGCAGCGCATGGGCCAGCTCGGACTCTCGATCGATCCCAGCGAGCTCGAGGAGAACACGCTGAGCCTCTTCAGCAGCGTTCCCATTCTCACGCCGACACCGACGCTGGGAGTCGATCCGACAGCGGCAGCGTGGGCGACCGCGACGGCGGCCATCACACCGACCCCAACTCCCACACCCACCCCACAACCCGGGGTGACGCCGATGCCGAGTCCAACAGCTACACCGACACCATCGGTGACGCCGACTGCGACGCCGACGGTACCGCCTGAGGAAGCGCGGGCGACGGCGACAGCGCTGATGGGCGAGTATCACGATACGGTGCTCGACCAGGCTGGGCTGTCGCTGGAGGACTTCAAACGGCTGGTCGTACGTCCCCTCTTGGCGCGGGAGAAGGTTCAGCGCGCTCTGGAAGAGCAGATACCACTCCGCGGTAAGCAGATCCACGCACGTCACATTCTGTTGGCAACGCGCGAGGCGGCTGAGCAGGCACTGGCAGATATACAGAACGGTGCGGACTTTGCAACGGTCGCAAAGGAGCGATCGATCGATAGTGACACTGCCCCGAATGGCGGTGATCTGGGTTGGCTGCCGCGTGGGTACATGCCTCCAGAGTTCGATGCAGTGGCCTTTTCCCTGCAACCTGGGGAAATCGGCGGACCGGTGCAGACGATTTACGGGTGGCACGTGATCCAAGTGCTGGAGCGCGATGCAGATCGGCCGATCAGCCTGCGAATGCTGGAAGCCTTACGGTCGCGTGCCTTCCAGCAGTGGCTGGAGGAGCAGCGTCGTACGTCGACGATCGAATGGCATCTGGGTTTGACGCCGGTACCGACGCCAGCGACGCAGCCGTTCGTCGCGCCACCGGACGCGCCGCCGACGCCAACTCCAACACCCACGCCGACTCCGACGCCGGGGGCTCAGGAGACGCCGGTGGTGACGCCTACGCCCTAAGGGGCGATGGACATGAGCGACGAACGAACGTGTCTAGGGAGGCAACCAGGATGCGCGCGCCGCCGACGATTCACTTCCGCGCGCGAGCTGCCCCTTCAGCCGGTGGGCTCATTGGACTCGGTCTCTTCCTTGCGCTCGGGGCAACGGCGGTTCTCGCCGTGCTCGGTCTCGTCGGGTTGACGCCTTCCAGTCTTCCCTCCTTCGCACTCTGGCTCGTGTTTCTCGTATGCGGTGCGGCGACGGTCGGCGTCGGTTACCTCCTCCTGGCGTACTTTTCCATCGGGTACGACATTACCGATGAGACGATACGTATCCGCTGGGCGAACCGTGTCGAAGAAATCCCATTGGACCGTCTGAGCTACGCCGGGCCAGCGGCACCGTTGCTCGGTCAGGTACGGCAGCCTTGGCAGCCGTTCTGGCCCGGGTACTACGTGGGGTGGATGCGCGCGCCGTTCGGTCGCGTGCGGGTGATCGCGACGCAACCGACAAGCCGTCAGCTACTGCTTTCGACGGATACTCGTCATTGGGCGATTTCTCCAGCGCAACCGGTGCTCTTCCTGGAACAGATCGCTGCGGCACGGCGCCGGCGTGAGCGTGGTGCTGCGCACGCTGAGATCGCGGGCCGAGAGCAGCTTGCGGCTGCTGGCTGGACCGCCGCCTTCCGAACAGTTGGGGAAGTCGCAGCGCCTGGATACGGACGGCCTCGTCCACTCCGTCCAGCCTTTCTGCGTGATCGAGTAGCACTCGGATTGCTCGCTGCCTCGGGACTGTTGCTCCTCGGGCTGGTCGCCTATCT
>BEID01000259.1 GCA_002898975.1 bacterium HR27
GTGCACCAGGCGCTGGCGACCCTCCGTCGCCTGGGCAAGCAGCTCCGCTTCCTCACCAACGACCCGCGGCCGACCCGCGAGGAGCTCGTCGCGCGCCTCCACCGTCTGGGCATCGAGGTGACCGTCGACGAAGTCGTGACCTGTGGTTGGGCAACCGCCCGACGGCTAGCGGCCGAGGGGGTTCGGAGTGCCTTCGTCATCGGAAGTGCGGGCCTGGCCGAGGAACTCGAGCGGGTCGGCATCACCGTCACCCGCGACGGGCTGCCGGAAGCCGTCGTGGTCGGTGCCGACGAGCGGATGAGCTTTCTCGACGTCGCGCACGGAGCGGTACTCGTCCAGCGCGGGGCCCGCTTCGTCGCGACCAACGCGGATCCGTCGTATCCGATGCCGTTCGGTACCGTGCCGGCGACCGGCGCGGTCGTTTGCGCGATCCAGTTGGCTGCCCAGCGCCGACCGCTCGTTATCGGCAAGCCCGAACCGCACATGTTCCGCCTGGCGCTGGAAACGCTGCCGCCCCGCACCCGCGCGCTCGTTGTCGGTGACCGGATCGAAAGCGACGTGCTCGGTGCGCACCGTGCCGGATTGCCAGCGATCTTGGTGGCGGTGCAGGTACCCGAGTTTCCCTCGCCGCGCGACCTCCGCCGGCCGGACGCCGTCGTCTCCTCCCTGCTCGAGGCGATCGAGCGCTCGCCGGAACTCTCGGACGATCCGGTACTGCCGGAGGCGTGGCCGGAGCGGATCGTGCCGGCAGCCCTCCTTCTCGTCACGGATACGGCCGGCCAGCGCGTCGCGTTGTCGGAATCCGCTGGTGTCTTCTCTCTTCCCTGGACAGCGCTCGAGCCACTGGAGACGTTCGAGGAAGCGGCGGAGCGACTCCTGGCGCGATTCGCTGGCGATGCGGTGTCCGGTACGCCGCTCGCACCGATCGGCCCGATCGCTGGCCAGGAGTGGATCGTGCGCGATCCCGATGGTGTTCCCGTCCAGCTGGCCGGGCAGGCGTTCCTGGCCCGCATCGATGCGGGAGTTTCTACCGTGGCTGCGCACTGGGTCGACTGGACGGTGCTTGAGATGCAGCTTCCAGCCGCGCAGGCTGCCTGGTGCCGTCAGGTGCTCGCTCGGGCCGGTTGAGGTCGCGCTAGCAGGAGCGCCGTCGTCTCGTCGACGGCACGCCACTGCAGCTCGCTCAATCCTGCCTCCTCGAGCCAGTGTTCCAGCTCGGCTGCGGTCGGGTTGTGACCACGCTCAGTGGCGAGGAGCATCTGGAGGTCGTGGAGCGCGTGTTGGAGACGTGCCTCCGGTGAGGCGTCGGGCGGCGTCGCGCGGATCGCGAGCCAGCCACCGGGTGCCAGCGCGTCGCGCACGCGGCGGAGCAATTTGAGCGCCTCCTCCTCACCCATACCGTTGAGCACACCGAAGAGCAGGACGAGCTGGTAGCCTTCGCCGAGCGAGTCGACGAAGAAATCGCCCGCCAGCGTGCGGACCCGATCGCTCAACCCCTGGCTGGCGACCAGTTCTTGCGTCACCGCGATGACCGGCGCGCGGTCGAAGACGATCGCCTGGAGCGTCGGGTGTGCCCGCGCCAGTGCCATCGCGTACTCGCCGTGACCGCCGCCGAGGTCGAGGACGCGCGGGTGCGACAGATCGCGCAAGAGCGGCACTAGAGCGGCAGCGATGTCATCGCTCGTCAAGCGCGCCACCTCGTAGAGCATGAGCGTGAAGCGCCTGACCCAGTCGGCGCGGTCTTCCTCGCGGCGACTCGCCTCAGGAGCGCGGCCGGTGCGTACCGCCTCGGTCAGGAGCCCCCATCGGCGGTAGAAGGCTGCCTGGTTGGCAAGAAACCGGGCGAGCGAATGCGGCGACGCGGGCACCAGCGTCTCGGCAGCCAGTGGCGTGAGCTGCCAGCCAGCTGGCGTTTCGATGACGAGGTCAAGGGCAGCTGCTGCCCGGAGAAAACGGGCGAGCGCCAGTGGATCGGCCCCGATTGCAGCAGCTAGGCGCTCGGTCGGGAGCGGGCCGGCAGCCAGCTGCGTACCGATATCGAGTTCGGCGAACGCGATGATCACGGCTGCCGTGCGGAAGCTCTGGGCGAGTTCGAGAACGCGCCGTTGCGCAGCTGTCGGTGGCATGAGGATCTCCTTCACCAGTCACGCAGGAGCGGGCGAGTGAGACAGGTCGGCCCGCCCGAGCGGTTGTGCGAAATGTCCTGCCCTTCGTAAGCGAAAACCGTGCAACCGGCTGCTTCGAGCGCGGCGATCGTCCGCACGTTCTCGCGCAGGATCACGCAGCGGCGCGGCGCGATCGCCAGCACGTTCGGTCCCTGGGTCGGGAACTCCTCATCGGGGACCGCGATGAGCTGGATTCGGCGTGTCGCGAGCAACTCCATCAGGCGCACCGGTACGAGCGGCGGATAGGCGACGACGAGATCGACGTCGACCGGACTCAGGAGCGACAAGAGATGCAGGCACTCGCCCGGCCCGTGCCAGTGCGGGAGATCGACCGCGATAACCTCCACTCCGAGCGGGCGGACGAGTTCGGCGAGCTGGGTGATGCCAGCATCGTTCGTGCGGTAACTGCGCCCGACGACCAGCGTCCGTTCGTCGAGCCAGAGACAGTCGCCGCCCTCGACGGTTCCCGGTGACTCGATCCGTCCGAGGATCGGGACACCCAGGTCGAGGAGCACGCGTTCCAAGAACGCGACCTCCGGCTGGCGTAGCGCCTTGCCCATGCGGAGCAGGATCGCGCCAGCCTCCGTGACGAGGATCGGATCGAACGGGAAGATCGCGTCCTGCAGGTTGGGATCGTCGGGTTCGACAACGATCGTCTCGACCCCCTCGCGTTCGAGCAGCGCGACGAGTGTCGCGTGCTCGGTGACCGCACGCTCGTGGTCGATCGGCCGCAGGTAGCCGAACGCACGCCAGCAGTCCGGATCGGCCGGGGCGACCGGCCGGACGAGCAGGACGCGCCGCAGCGGCGCGACCATCGACTGGGCGCCGAACGTGTGACGCACGGAACTCTGCCCTCCGGTAGGTGCGCCCGGTGAGTGTCGTAGCCCACCGGGCACTCACAAACTATCGTTGGCCTACATCGCTTCGCGCCACATGGCCCAGAAGTTGTAGCTGTTGATGTAGATCGGGTTGGGCACGAAGCCGCGGATGTCCTTCTGCAGCACCGCCGCCTTCTTGATCTGCGCGTAGAAGATCGCAGCCGGGTCGTCCCAGGTCAGGATCTTGACGATCTGCCCGGTGAGCCGTCGGATCTCGTCTTCGGTCGCTGCATCCTTGAGCTGATTCATCAACCGGTCGACTTCCGGATTCCGGTAGAACATCGCGTTCGATCCCTTGGAACCGACCGAATCGGAGTGGTAGTTCGGGTAGATCTGGTTCCACGAGTCGTTGTAATCCGGCCACCAGCCTCCGGACATGAAGTGCGGGCGCTGCTCCGGCGGGGTGTCACCGTAGGCGAGCTCGAGCAGCGCAGCCCGCTCGACTTGCTGGAGTTCCAGGCGGATGCCGATCTGCGCCAGATTGGCCTGGAACAGCTGCGCCATCGCGGCATCGGTCTGGTCACCGCTCGAGTACATGTAGGTGAAGGTGTCTCCCTCCTTGATGCCGGCGTCGGTGAGGCGTTGCTTGGCGTTCTGGAGGTCGGTCGTGTAGGTGGGAATC
>BEID01000260.1 GCA_002898975.1 bacterium HR27
GTGGTCGTGTATCCGCTCGGTGCGCTGCTCGTGCTGCTCGCGCTCGGGATCGGACGTCTGCTGCACCGGACACCGGTCGTCGCGTTGCTCGGGTTGACCGCGTTGCCTGGCGTGGTTTTGTTGACAGGAGGATCGGAAACCGTCTTCCGTGGGACGCTCGGCATGCTCGTCGTGACGGTGCTCAAGCGGCTGGAGGCGAATCGACGTCCGCTTCCACGGGATCCGGCCTTGCGGCGAACGGTGCTCTGGCGACGGTTCTGGTACGACCGGGACGAGGAACGCTGGCCACCTGAGGCGGAGGACGCGTGACCGATGCTCGGAATCGTCACGGACAGTATTGCCTGCCTGCCCCGCAACCTGGTCGAATGCTATGGCATCCGAGTGGTACCGGTGCGGATCGTCCGGGGTGATCGCATCTACCGTGACGGGATCGATGTCACCGCGGAGGAGGCATTCGCCTGGCTCGATGTCGGGGAAATCGTCACGACCTCGCAGCCCGCCGTCGGTACGTTCGTCGAGGTGTACCAGGATCTCGTCGGTCGTGTGGACGGTATCGTCTCCATCCACGTCTCCTCGGGTGTCACCGGTGTGTACCAAGCCGCGGTCGCGGCAGCGTCGATGGTCACCGGCGCACCGATCGTCGTCATCGACAGCCGGGCGGCGACCATGGCCGAAGGGTTTCTCGTGCTGGAGGCAGCGCGACTGGCCGAGCAGGGGGCGGATCTGGCGACGGTCGTGCAGCGGGTGGAGGCGCTCCGGCCGCAGCTGCGCTTCTTCGCGGTGTTGGAGACGGTCACCTATCTCGTCCGCAGCGGTCGTGCACCGTGGCTGGCCCAACTTGCAGTCGACGTTTTCCAGATCAAGCCGATCCTGACGCTGCAGGACGGCAAGATCGTGGCGCTCGAGCGCGTCCGCACGCGACGTCGTGCCATCGACGCGATGCTGCGGCGCATGGAACGGGATGTTGGCGGGCGACCGGTGCACGTCGCGGTACTGGAGGCCGGGGCCCGGGAGGAAGCGGAGCAGCTGGCTCAGGAGGTAGCCAGCCGTTTCCACGTCGTGGAGCAGTACATCACTCCGTTCACTGCGGCGATGGCGCTCAATACCGGGCCGGGATTGCTCGGTCTGGCCTACTACGCGGAGTGAGGCACGGGCCAGCCTCGTTCACTCCGGAGGCCAGGGCGTATCGGTCGCCGGGCCGAACCCGCTGTACCGCTCCTCCACATAGGCCCGGATCTCGCGGAGGGATCGTCCTTCTTGGGTGAGCCGCATCACGTCACGCGTGATGTCGATGCAGATCGCTCACCCGAAGGTCATCCCGCTGAGCACGACCGAGCCGTCCGGGCGGAACTCCCGTATGGAACAGTCGAGCACCGAGCGGTGGCCGAACTCGCCGCACCCGCAATAGCACGGAAAGTACTGGAGGATTTCGGGATGCGCGGCGGCGTACCGGTAGGCTTCCTGTGCCTCCGGCGAGGCCTGGTAGAACACCGCTGGCCAGCGATCCTCCTTCGGCCAGGCGATGAGTTCCATCTCGGTACCGCTTGACGAGGAACGTTGCCCGCAGGCAGCCAGGAGCGGGAGCGCCGCCAGCCCGACGAGGAATCGCCGCCGTGAGAATGCGCTGTGCGTCGTCATCGTGCGTCATACCCCCTCGGCGTATCCGCCGCCGCGATTGTGCCATGAGGTGCGGACGCCGTGGTACGGGAAAACCCCGACAGCCTGGGCGGCCTGCTGCGTCGCTGGCAGGAACAGGTTGTGCCCGGCGTCGCGCTCCCGGAGCGGGTCGTCGATGGCTTCGGGCTCGATCCTCAACCGGCGAGATGTCGGCGCAGGAAGGCGAGCGTGCGCCGCCAGGCATCGATGGCTGCCTCGGGCCGGTAGCTCGCGCGCGTATCGTTGAAGAATGCGTGCGGTGCGCCGGGATAGATGTGTAGCTCGAACTCCTTGCCTGCAGCCGTGAGCGCGGCGCGCAGGCGCTCGACCTCGCTGGGTGGGATCGCCTGGTCGAGTTCACCGTACAGGCCGAGAAGCGGGCAGTGCAACGACCGGACGCGCTCGATGGGATCTGGGTTGCGCCCGTAGAAGACGACGGCGGCACCGAAGAGGTCGCTCTCGCAGGCCGAGAGGAGCGACAGTGCACCACCCATGCAGAAGCCGACCACGCCGACCTTCGGCCCCCGCACGTCGTCGCGGGCGAGGAGAAAACGTGCTGCGGCGACGATCTCGGCGATCGCACGGGGGTATTCGAGCTCCATCGCCAGCTTACGGGCCTCGTCGGGCTCGGTGGCGATCTTCCCGTGGTAGAGGTCGGGTGCGAGTGCGACGAAGCCCTCGGCGGCGAAGCGGTCGGTCACATCCTTGATGTGCGGTTCGAGGCCCCACCACTCCTGGATGACGACCACACCGGGCGCCGGTGTGCGGGCGGGAAGCGCGAGGTAGCCCGGCGTCTCCGTGCCGTTGCTGGGATAGGCGATCATCGAGCCCATTGTGATGCTCCTCTTCAGGATCGATTCCGCGCGTGCGAGAATGAGTGTAGTGGAACGACTGCCGCGGCATGCAGCTATCGTGCGTGCTGTAACGGGTGTAAGGATCGACGCAATCGTCACGAACGGAGAGGGCAGGGCGAAGCATTGTATTGGCATTAACTAATGATGGACAGAATGCGCTGCTGGTATCCGATAGCGAGAAGATGTATGGTACCGCTAATGCTCTCGATAAAATGGCTCAGTCTCGTGTCGACGTTATTCATGTATTATCGGTTGTCGTAACTCACCGTAGAGCATGAAGGCCAAGGTTGTGCGATGATACTGAGAAGGTTAGAGAGAGGAGAAATAAGTGAAGAGAGTGGTTATTCTCGGTGGTGGATCAGGTGGTGTGGTCGCAGCGAGCCGCCTGGGTAAATGGGGAAGGCCGGGTGAATTCGAAGTCGTTCTCATCGATCGAAGTCCTTGGCACGAATTTCGCCCGAGCTATCTCTGGGTAAGTCTAGGAAGACGCGAACCCGATGACATACGGCGTCCGTTACGTCTACTCTCCGAGCGCTACGGTACGCGAGTTGTTCAAGCCACGGTCACGGCCATCCGGCCCGACTCGAACACAGTAGAGACCGACGCTGGTCCGTTCGAATATGACTATCTCATCGTAGCGCTGGGGTCGGAACTGGATCTGACTCCGGAGATAGAAGGTTGTGAAGCACCTTGGGAACTCGATTACGCGGTGGCATTACGGGAACGGCTCCGACGTTTCTCAGGGGGGCGGGTAGTCGTGGGACCATTGTCCTGGCCATATCGCTGCCCGCCAGCGCCATTCGAAGTTGCATTCATGGTGAAGTACTTGGCGGATCAGCGCGGAATGACAAAGCAGACAGACATCACCGTTTTTCATCCGTGGAGAGAGCCGATGGAGACGTTTGGCCCACAGATGGTAGAAGGATTTCGAAAGTTTCTTCATAACTTCGGTATACATTTTGAAGGGGGATTTGTCTGTGAGCGTCATGAGCGTGATCACCGAGTGATCGTGGCACAGGATGGGCGAGAGCTGGACTATGACCTCGCGATCATTGTGCCCCATCATCGGTCCCCTGACCCGGTTCGAAACTCGCCACTTGCAGCGCCCGAGGGATACATGGATGTTGCACTGCCTTC
>BEID01000261.1 GCA_002898975.1 bacterium HR27
GGGATGCAGTGCAACGTGGTGTCCATGCTGGTCGCATCGTCCAGGTCGCTGCTCCCGTGCTCGGGGGCCGAGGGGGAGGGCGGCCCGAGGTCGCTCAAGGTGGGGGAACGGATCCGGCGCGACTCGAGGAAGCGCTCGCCGCAGCGCGTGCCGAAGCGGAGCGACAGCTCCGAGGTGAAGCGACGGGCTGATCGGGATTTATCCCAGTCGGCCACGCGCTGCGCCTCGATCCAACGACGAAGACGGGAGGTTCTGCAGTGTGGCGGCCGACTGGAGACTGGAAGCACGAACAGCCGACTGTGGTGTGGCGAGGGGGTTCCTCGGGGCGGCTTGTCGAGGAGACTGCTGATCTCGCGACGTATCGCCCAGGAGGGGTCGATCGAGGAACGTCGCTCCGACGAATCGTCGCCCCTACCGGAAGACCGGAGCATCGAGCGCCGCCGCTCCGGGAGCGCGGAGAGCGCCAGAGCGCTCCCCGGAGAGCGAACAAGCAGGTCAGCGGGCGGCGGTGGAGCTCTCTTCGCTGGTACGTACTGGCCGTTAGCGTCGTCCTGCTCATCGGGTTCGGGGTGTTCGGTGCTGCCCTGACGATTCCACGAGCGACTGTCACGATTACGCCAGCGATCGAAGAACGGCATCTTTCCCTGGTGTACAGTCCGCTTTCGAGGGAAGGTGTCGACTGGGTGGCCCCGACGCGAACGGTGCGTGCGGTGGTCGAGGCGACGGTCGAGGGTACGGCGACCGGTACGAAGGAGGTTCCCGACGGTGTCGCTCGGGGACGGATACGTATCGTCAATGCCACGCTCGAGGCATTCTCGATCGTCGCCGGGAGGGAGATTCAGGGTAGCAACGGTATCGTGTATCGCGTGACCGAGACAGTCTATGTGCCCGCCGCTGATCCGTTCGGCAGTCAGTCGTTCGGTGTCGCCGATGTACCGGTCGAGGCGACGGTCATCGGGCCGGAAGGGAACGCTGAGCCCGGAGTCGTCTCCGGGCAGCTTGCAGACGGGGTGCTCTTCCGGAATATCGAGCCGATCAGCGGCGGCACGACCCGAACAGTGCACTTCGTCACCCGTGACGATCTGACTCGCCTGCGTCGCGATGTCGAGCAGGCGCTCCAGGCGCGTGTGGTAGCGGCACTGGCTGGCACCCTCGCTGAGGGGGAGAGGGTCGTGGACGGGACGGTGCGCACGAACGCGCCGGTCGTGGAGTTTTCGCACGAGGTGGATGCGGAGACCGATCGGCTGACGGCACGAGGCACCATGACGGTAGAAGCCGTGGTCTTCGATCCTGCCGCGATGCACCAGCAAGCGCAAGAAGAAGCAGCGCGCCGTCTTGCCCAATCCACCGAGACAGATGTCGTGATTCTCGGAAATACGCTCACATTCGGCGAGCCACAACAGATCGACGCCTACCGATGGCGTGTCGAGGTTTCGGCCCGTGTCCGTGTCGTCCCGGCCGAGCGTGAGCTCGAGGAGTTGCGGCAACAGATCGCCGGTGACGCTGTTGCGGCAGCGATCGACGAGGCGAGAAAGGCTCCCGGGGTAGCAGACGTACAGATCGACGTCCAACCGGATTGGTGGCCGAATCGGCTGCCTGACCGGGCATCGCGAATCGAGGTGGTGGTGCGTGAATGAGACGAAGGAGCAGCCGGGCCGAGCGCTCGGGCTGGATGTTGGTGAACGCCGGGTCGTCGTTGCGGTGAGTGACGAGCTCGGGCTGATCGCGAGCCCGGTCGCGACGATCGATGTCGAACGCGAGGGGTTGCCGGCACTTCTGGCACTGATCGAACGCTATGCGCCGACAGTCATCGTGGTCGGTCTGCCGGTGACGATGCGCGGGCGGGAGGGAACACAAGCAGCCGAGACGCGGCGGTTCGTCGAGCTTCTCCGACCACATGTCCGCTGCCCAGTGGTGTTTTGGGACGAGCGGCTGACGAGCACGGCGGCCGAGCGTCTCCTGATCGAAAGCGGGGTGCGACGAGGTCGCCGCCGGCAGGCGATCGATGCCGTGGCCGCGGCATTGATGCTCCAGAGCTATTTGGACGCGCAACGAGCGGAGCGCGGTCGAAAGTGACCAGCGGGGCGTTGACTCCATGCCGACCCAGGCTGTCTTCGCGAGCGAAGATGGGTCGTGAAAAGGGAGCGGAGTATCGATTCGGTGAGTCGGGAAAGCGGCGGACTGTACCAGGATATGACTTCGTCGTGAATCCGTCGTTGCAGGATGCGGTAGACCTCGTTATACTGCGGTCGGCTGTGCCGCGTGCGCGTTGAAGCCGGTGGGGACAATGAAGCTGGTTATCGCTGTCGTGCAGAACGAAGATGCCGATGCGATCGTCGAGGCGTTGCTCGAGCGGCAGTTCCGTGCGACACGGCTCGCGAGTACCGGGGGATTTCTCCGGCGAGGGAACACGACACTCCTCATCGGCGTTGAGGACCATGAAGTCGACACCGTACTGGCGATCGTCCGTGAACGCGCCAAGACGCGCATTCGTCAGGAGTCGCTGCAGGGTGCTGTGCAGGGTGCAGCGGCGACGGTCTTCGTGATCCCCCTCGAGGACTACCAGCGCCTATAAATGTTCATCGCTTCTTCAGCGAAACACAGTCGGTCGGCGGCTACCGGCGCCGCGCTGGAGTCGGCGGGTGGCGCGGCGCATCACGATGATCGTGAGTGCCGCGAGAACGAACCCGCCGACGAAGAGCGCTTCGACCCAGGTACCGGCCTGTTGCCAGTGAACGAAGCGAGCGGACAGGAGACCCAACAACGTGGGATAGACCAGGAGGCTTCCGAGGGCGAAAATTGCTGCCTCGATCAGCGCAAAGCGTGTATCGGCGCCGGTTAACCGACTCACGACGAAGGGGAGAATCGTGCCACCCGGAAGCCAGAGGAGAAACGCTCGCACTACTTCGCCGTCGATGCCTGCCATCTGTCGCTTCCCGTGCAGTACTCGTTGCCCTCGGGGACCAATTCTGCCTCGCACTGGCTGCCTGAGCTGGCTTCCTTGACAAGGGCGTGATGCTCGGGAAAGCGTCTCGACTTTCCCGAGCATCACCGATCGTTCCGGAGTGGGTTCAGCGTGGCGGCCAGTCAGGCCACAGTCCTGCCAGATGGAGGAGATTGCAGGCCAAGCCGGCGGTCGTAACTGGCCCTGTACCACCCGGGACGGGGGTCAGTGCACCGGCACGCTCGCTGACCGCTGGGTCGACATCACCGACGAGCTTGCCGTCGATCACGGAGACGCCGAAATCAACCACCACGGTGCCGGGTTTGACCATATCCGGTGTCACGAGACCTGGTTGCCCCGCCGCGGCGAGCAGGATATCGGCCTGTCGTGTGATGTCGGCCAGATTGCGCGTGCGGCTGTGACAGATCGTGACGGTCGCGTCGGCGGCGAGGAGCAAGAGGGCGAGCGGACGGCCGACGACCGGGCTGCGGCCGATGACGACGGCATGGCGACCGGCGACCTCGATGCCGTAGTGGCGGAGAAGGAGGAGACCGCCGAGTGGTGTGCTGGGGGCGATGTCGGGTTGCCCAAGCGCCAGCCGTCCTTGCTGGGAAAACGAGACGCCGTCGACATCCTTTGCGGGCGGCATCAGATCGGAGAGGTGTTCGCGTGAGATTCCGCGTGGAAGCGGCTGGAGCGC
>BEID01000262.1 GCA_002898975.1 bacterium HR27
GTCCTCGACCGCCGGGAGCAATGCATCCTGCTGGGCACGGTTGAACCGGTGGATCTCGTCGATGAAGACGATCGTGCGCTGTCCGAGCTGTCCCAAGCGCTCTCGGGCTTCCTGCACCGCCCGCCGGACATCGGCAACCGTCGCGGTGACCGCCGACAGCGGAACGAATGCCGCCCGGGTGTGTTCCGCGATGACTCGGGCGAGTGTCGTCTTCCCGCAGCCAGGCGGCCCCCACAGGATGAGCGAGACGAGACGATCCTCCTCGATCATCCTCCGGAGCAACGCTCCGGGACCGAGCACGTGCTCTTGCCCGACGATTTCGTCGAGCGTTCGCGGGCGCATCCGCTCAGCGAGCGGTGCGTATCGGTGTTGCAACTCGCGCTCACGAGCCGAAAAAAGGCTTTCCATACGCGTCAATCGTCAGTTGGGACCGAACCACTCGGCGTCTGGGGCACCCGGTTCTTCGATACGGCGTTCGAGCGTGGCGAGTTCGCGCTGGACATCCTCAGCGGTCCGAACACCGCGCCGCAAGAGTTCGCCGACCATTTCGCGGAGATCGTCGGTGCCTGGCTCGGACGCGAGTGCTGCATGCAGCTCGTCGAGCGTTTCGAGGTCGCGCTCTTCGAGCTCTTCGAGCAACTCCTCGAGTGCATCCAGGCGTAACAGCAATTCGTAGAGATCGCCTTCGAACGGATCGCTCACGGCCCACCTCGCGTGCGTAGCATACCCCAAATGATAACCGCTACTGCCAGGCAGGCCATCGCACCGTACTCGACCACCGTCCGCCAGCCGAGCGTCCGCTCGATTCTGGCGAGTATGAGGCCCGCGACGACGTGGAAGACCGCGAGCAGCGCCGCCCCACCGAGCCAACCCGTTGCCGGCCAGTAGTTGAGCACCCAAGTCGCTTCCGCCAGAACGAGTCCCCCGACCATCGCGTACAACACGCGCCGATCGAGTTGCACATCGGCTGCCTCGGTCAACTGCAGGAACAGCACCCCCGCGACCAGGAACACCGCGGTCGCCGAGTAGAGGCTACGCAGTTTGTGGATGTAGATCATCGCGAAGGTGACGAACGCCAAGCCGTACAGGAGAAGCGTGTGGGTCACCCGCCCGAAGATCCGCACGCGTTGTTCGACGCTGTAGAGAGCGAGACGAGCCAGTTCCCCGACCAAGAGCGCGATGAAACCGAACAGCACCACGACGAGTCCAGCGAGCGCAGAATGGTACGCGCTCAAGATGAGCGCGCCAGCAGCGAGCGTCGTAAAGGGGAGCCCCCAACCGGTCGGCCATTCCGGGACCGGATCATAGCGGATCCCACGCTGGGCAGCTGTCGTGGTCGCGATCTGCGGCATCGGGTCGAGCACCTGAAAGACAACCGCGCCCACGAGACACACGATGATCGCCGCGACCCAGAACAGCCTCCCCTGTTCCGTCAAAAGCGGAACCAGGCCGACCGGAGGCTGGAGACGATAGGCGAGGACAGCCAGGAATGCGAGCAAACCGGCATCCAGGAGACTCGCGAGGGTGAGACGCGTGGCGATCGGCCGCGTCATCGGAGGCATCGTCCTCTTCTCAGCCGTTCCGACAGACCTACTCCCTGGACATGACCAGACTCGTCGCGCGCGCAGCCGCCCGTGCCCCTGTCAGGAGCGAGTAGATCGCTTCTGCCGCTGGAACAGCATTTGTCTCGATGCATGGTGGAGCGAGCTGCATTCGTCCAGCCGCCGCGCCTTCCAGAACCTGTCGCAACTCGCCCGCATCGCGGATCCAGCGTGCTACGTGTGCCTGTTCCATGGTGCGGGCATTGAACACCCCATGTCCAGCGATCGGACGATAGAACAGAATTGGCAACCCTCGGGCGATCGCCTCCAGGCACGTCAGTCCACCGGCATTCTGCACCAGGCAGTCAGCCGCCGCCATGAGTTCCGGCAACGCATCGGTCCAGCCGAGTACGCGCACCTTCGGATTACCGCTATACTGTCGTTGCAGACGACGCGCCAGGTGCTCGTTCTTCCCGCAAACGACGATCGCACGCACGTCGCACACCGCGACATCACGCACGATCGCTTCGACATGACCGATACCCCAGGCCCCTGCTACGATCAGTGTGACGAACTCGTCCGGCTGCAAACTCAAACGCTCCCGGGCTTTTTGGCGATCGATCGGTTCGCGAAAGGCAGGACGGACGAGCGGCTTCATGACCAGGACAGCGCCCGTGGCATCCTCGACCTGCGCCGCAGAAACGGACGATGGAACGAGGTGGAGGTCAATACCAGGAGCTGTCCAGAGCCGATGAACACCGAAGTCGGTGATCACCGCTACAGTCGGGACAGTGAGTCGCTGTTGTTCCCGGAGAGTACTGAGTGCCTGCGTCACGAGCGGATAAGTCGAGACGACAACATCCGGCCTGAGTTCTGCGCACAACCGCTCGAACGCATCAGCAGCAAATATGCTGTAGAGGCTTCGCGAGAACCGTGTCCACCCGACGTGGTGCGATAAGCTGAACTGCCAGTCATAGAGCCAGGGAGCGTAACGCAGCTGGAGAGGATAGGACCAGGCGAAGTACCGGCTCAGGAGCGGTGTGGCGAACGCGAAACCGTCCAGTACCGTCACGCCGCACCCGAGCGCTTCGAGATCATGACGAAGCACCGCGGCAGCAGCATTGTGCCCCCAACCGATCGAGGCCGAGAGGATGAGCACGTGCGGGCGTTCCGTCGGGAAATGGAACGACCGCATCAGATGCTGCAGACGCCGGAACCGACGTTGTCGCTGGGTCAACCCGCCCGCCGCGAGCGCTCCGGCCGCACCGATCAGCAGCCACTCTCCCAACACGCGTTCGGCCCACCCATCTCCGTCACCCGCAACCACCACCGAGAGTGTCCTCTCTCGGTCCGTGACACGTCAATACTGCGGAACCGTTCCGCACGTCAGTAGCGTGACGACTGGTCAGGATTCACGGAGTGCCTGCTCGACCAGCGCCGGATCCAGCGCTCCCCGCCGGAGGATGCGGATCTCTCCATCTTGCAGCGCTACGACCGTTGAGGGAATGCCACCCGGCGTTCGCCCGCCGTCCACATAGAGGTCGACCGTCTCGCCGAGGGCAGCGACCGCTTCCTCCACCGTGCACGCCTCGCGCTCACCGGAGCGATTGGCTGAGGTCGTTGCCACCGCGCCTCCCGCCGCCCGGATGATGGCCAGCGCGACCGGGTGGTCCGGCATGCGCAAGCCGACTGCGCCGGTATCGCGAACGATCTCGACCGGCAGCCAAGGTTGGGCCGGCACGACGATCGTCAGTGCCCCTGGCCAGAACCGGCGCGCCAGACGGAGAATGGCATCGTTCACGTCACGGGCCAATCGCTCGAGCTGATCGAGATCAGCGATCAACACCGGTATCGGTCGATCGAGTGGCCGGCCTTTGGCGACGTACATGCGGGCGACAGCATCGGGACGGTCGACAGCCGCGCCGACTCCATAGACCGTGTCTGTCGGGAAAACGACGAGACCACCCTCACGCAGCACCCGCGCCGCTTCGTCGACAGCAGCGGCATCGTTCGCAGCGATTACCCGCACCGTTCAAACTCCTCCGAGTTCAGCTTTGATTCGCTCTGCCAGTGCTCGGCTGATCCCCGGCACTGCCG
>BEID01000263.1 GCA_002898975.1 bacterium HR27
CTGGATTCCGATTCGACTGGTCGGCATCGCGCGTTTCGACGCGATCCTGCTCGATCAGCCGCGGCTCGTTCGTGGCCGGTGGCCCGAGCGGGGCGAGATCGTGCTGGATGCGTCTGCGCCGCACTTGCTCGGTGTCGACATCGGGTCGCTGGTCGCTCTCCAAGCGAACCCCGGGGAACCGATGACCTACGCGCGCGTGAGCGGGTTCGCCTGGGTACCGGCCCGGCCGGATGCTGCTTTGCTCGACCGATTGACGGGTTTCGTTCCCGATCGCGAACTTCGGCAGCAGCTAGGGATCGAGAGTGCCAACACGCTTCTGGTAAAAGTCGCGGAACCGGCGCTAGCCAGCCGCGTGGCAACGGAATTGCAGCGGTTCCTGGCGGCACGGCAGGTGCAAAGCTATGGATGGACGGTTCGCGATCCCGAATCGTTCCTAGGTGCACGTGAGCTGCGTACCTTGATCGTCCTCTTGCGGGCGTTCGCTGTTCTGGGTTCGGCGGTCGCGCTGTTCATCGTCGCCAATACGACCATCGGGTTGCTCACCGAGGAGCGAGCACAGCTGGGTACGCTGCGAGCGCTGGGTGCGACGCGCTGGCAGCTCTTCGGACTCTATGCCTCTCCGTACTTGCTCCTCGGGGCCTGCGGGGGATTGGTCGGTTTCGGGCTCGGTGAGTGGGGTGCCCGTCTCCTCAGTAGGCTGCTCGCTGGGCTGGCAGGGCTCGTGCTCCCATCCTTTACCTTCTCCTGGGGCGTCCTCGCACTGGCACTCTCGGTTGGGGTCGGCATTGCCGTTCTCGGCTCGCTCGTGCCTCTTCTGGTGAGCGTGCGGCGGTCGGCTGCCTCCCTCTTGCATGGTGACGTGAGGACGACACTGGTCGCTCCGCGGGCGCTCGCGGTGGTCACCCGATGGCTCGGTCGCTGGTCGCCGGTCGTCGCCATGAGCGTGCGCGACCCATTCCGTCGACCGCTCCGCACTGTCCTTACCGTTGCCGCGAGTGCGGTGGCGCTCGGTGCTGTGCTGGCCAGCCAACTGGTCGACCATTCGCTCCGGGTCACGGTCGCGGATCTCTACACTCGGTATCGGGCTGACGCCTGGATGCTGGTCAATCCGCCGGTGCCACCGACCTATGCCCATCGATTGGAACAGCTCCCACCAGTGCGGGCTGCTGAGCCCTGGACGATGACGCAAGGTGCGATCGGTGCGACGCGGACCGATGTCTGGGGGCTCCCAGCGGACACCGTCGTGTACGAGCCGCGTCTGGTTGCTGGCGAATGGCTTCAGCCGACCTGGCCACCAGGTGCCGTCCTCACGGCGAACCTTGCAGAGCGGGTGGACGTGCACGTCGGTGACGTGGTTCCGCTGGATCTCGGCCGGCGCCGTGTTCCGGTACGTGTAGTCGGGATCGTCGATGACGAGAGTACGTATCTGGGGGCGACGACGATCGGTAAGGTCTTCATCGAGCGGCGAGTCCTCCAGTCGCTACTGGGGCAGGAAGACAGACCCTCCCTCTATGCGCTCCTGTTCTGGGAACATGCGCCAGCGAGGGCAGCGGGAGCTCTGGCGGCGGTCGAGCAGCACGAGCGCTCGTTGCGCCCGCTAACGTTACTCATGGTGGACGACCGGGCGGCGACGGAGCGCGTGCTGGCCGTCCTGACGGTATTGGCGCGGGCGGTTGTCCTGGTCGTCGCGGCGGTCGCAGTCTTCGGTATCGGGAATGCGCTGCTGCTCGATATCAGCGAGCGACGTCGGGAAATCGGGGTGCTGCGTACGATCGGAGCCGAATGGCCAACGCTCGGCGTGCTGCTGGCAGGAGAGGCGCTCGTGATCGTCGCGCTGGGCGCTGTCCTGGCGTACCCGCTGGGTGCGATTTCCGGTGCGGCGGTTCTCGACGTGGTCAGCGCGCGTCTCTTCCGCGTCCCGCTCGCCTGGAACCCTTGGGCGGGAGTGCTGATGATTGCCGCAGCGTTCGTTGCGGTCGGCGGAGCGGTTCTCGTGCCGCTGGCTGTTGCCACGCGGATTCGACCGGTCGAGGTGTTGCGCTATGAGTGATCGCCGGCGGCGCTGGCTCCTGCTCAGCCTGTCCGTTCTGCTCGCTGTCGGTATCGCTGCGGTTATCTGGTGGGTGCGTCGGCCCAGCGAGACGGTCTGGATCGTGCAGCGCGGTGACCTCTCCAGTTCGCTCGAACTCCCTGGTCGCATCGTAGGGTTACGCAGCGTCGCAGTACGTGCTGCGTACGATACGCGCGTGCGCATCCTCGCTGTACAACCGGGCGACAGCGTCCGCGCTGGTGATATCGTGGCCGTACTCGACGACAGCCCGCTGGTCAGCCGGCGCGAGCAGGCAGAGCAACAGCTCCTGCAAGCGGAAGTGGCGCTCGCCCAGGCTGAGGCGAGCGGTGCGCCGGCCGAGATGCTCGTTCGTGCTGAAGACCAGCGACGGCGAGCAATCGAGGCCCTGCACCAAGCGACCGAGCGGCTCGCGGACAAGTACGTGCTGGTTCCGGTCGATGGCATCGTCACCGAGGTTTTGGTGACCGAAGGTGCGCCGGTTGGAGCAGGTGCGGTGATCGCTCGGATCGTGTCGGTCGAGTCGCTCGGTGTCTCGGCGACGGTCGATGAAGTCGATGCCCAGTACCTGACGGCGATGCAGGCTGTCCGCGTGACCGTCGATGCGCTGCCCGGGTGGGAAGGGCGCGGTACGGTCGTGTCGCTCGGGCGCAGTGCGAGTCAGCAAGCGGGGATGGTGGGCTTTCCCTTGCTGGTTCGACTTGACGAGACGGACGACGCCGTGCGACCAGGCATGACGGCGACGGTGCACGTGGATACGGTTCTGCGTCGCAACGTCCTGCTCGTGCCCGAGCGCGCGATCCGGACGGTCGGTGAGCGGGCTTTCGTCACGGTGCTCACCGATGGCCGTCGGGAGGAGCGCGAAGTACGACTCGGCCTGCGGAGTGGCGGGATGGTCGAGGTCGCATCCGGGCTCGCCGAAGGAGACCGCGTGCTGCTCCCGTGATGCGTCCTAGCCCTTTTCGACTACGGGAGGGGGTACCGGGAGTCCTCTCCGGAACCGTGCACAGACTGCCGAAACACATCTGCGAGAAGTAGCTGGTGAGCGGAGCTGGAGCGGCGCACGTGGTGACCGCGAAAACGCAGGGTGAGTCGATGCTCGCGATTCCGCAGCCCGCGACACTCGACGAGGCGGGGTTGGACCTGCAGCTGCTCGTCGAACTCGCCCTGAAGTCTCTCTACGCCCATGGTGCACAAACTGCGCGTGATCTGGTCGAAGCCCTGTGCGTCTCGTATGCGGGTGTGCTGGAACGGGCATTGACCCAGGCGAAACGGGAAGAACTGGTCGAGGTCACGGGGAGCAACGGGATCGGAGAGCTCGGCTACCGGTACGTCCTTACCACCAAGGGGCATGTGCGGGCGCAGGAGTTCCTCAGCCGGAACGGCTATATCGGGCCGGCTCCTGTCCCGATCGAACAGTACCGCATGGTCGTACAGGCGCAGAGCCTCCGCCGTGTCGCGGTCACACCGGCAGCGGTTCGGCAAGCCCTCGGGAGACTGGTGTTCTCGGATGCGGTGCTCGACCAG
>BEID01000264.1 GCA_002898975.1 bacterium HR27
GCGATAGCGCCGGGAGCGGAGACGTGCTTCGATCATCTCGATGATCAGGCGCGCACGCTCGAGCTTCTCCGGCGCCTGGCGGAGCGTTCGGCGGCAGGCGATGAGGCAGGCCTGGGCACGCAGGATCACACCGCCCTCGAGTACCCGGAGACGGTTTTCGCGGAGTGTGACGCCTGTTTCGGTGAGATCAGCGATGAGGTCGGCATAGCCGAGCGCCGGCGCGACCTCGAGTGCCCCGTGCCCCTCGACGAGGGTGAAATAGTTGACACCGTTCCGCAGCAGGAACTCGCGCGTCAGATTGGGAAACTTGGTGGCGACACGTAGCGTCCGACCCTGTCGCTTCCACTCCACAGCGAGGTCGGCCAGATCGGAAATCGTTGTGATGTCGAGCCAGCTTTCCGGAACAGCGAGTACCAATTCGCAGCGGCGGAATCCCAAATCGTCGATCACGACGAGGACGTTCGGGTCGTCACCCGCCAGTTCGGCCACGAGATCGTAGCCGGTGATACCGAGGTCCGCACCGCCGCTGGCGACCTGATGGACGATATCGGCTGTCCGCTGGAACAGGACCTCAACCCCTTCGACTCCAGAAAGACGGCCGACGTACTGACGCGGGTTCGGTCGCCAGACGCTGAGGCCAGCGCTCTCGAGAAACCGAAGCGTCGCTTCTTCGTACGATCCCTTGGATGCGATCGTGAGACGCAGCGGTTCACTCATCGTCGCCCCTTCCCTGGAGGAGATCGATTTCTTCGACGGTACCCGACGAGTCGACGACGATGAGGCGCTGGATGCCGCGGCGTCGCGCGTAGCGACGGTTGGCACTCAGTGACCGTTGCCGGACATCGAGTTCGACGACTGCCCCCTGTGCCCGCAGTCGCTCCGCCACGCGTTCGGCAGCGGGGAGCGCATCGATGCGGGTCGCCATGACGAGCAGGCGTGGCACCGGTGGCGGATCAGCCAGCGTCGCCGCGTCGGCGATCCGCTCGATCCCGCCTGCGAAACCGCACGCTGGTAGCGGACTGCGCGCACCCAGTAGTTGCGCGAGGTCGTCGTAGCGACCACCCCCACACAGCTGAAGATCGCCGCTCCCCTGCGGATAGAGCTCGAACAGAATGCCGGTGTAGTAGTGGAGTCCGCGCGCCATGCCCGGTGCGAGTTCGATGCGATCTGTGGCGATCCCGTAACCGGCCAGTAGGGTCAGGAGTTCGTCGATCTGGCGCAGCGGCTGGGGATCGAGCGCGTAGCGCTCGACGAGGCGCTGGAGTTCGGGCAGCACGGTATCGGGGGTTCCGGTGACGGTTGCGAGTTCACGAGCGAAGGCGAAGCCGCGCCGGAGCGCTTCAGTGTCAGTGCTCCGCTCGAGTTTGGCGAGGACGCCGCGCACGATCTCGTCGGGAGTCCGGGAGCCGCTGGCGACCTGGAGGCCGACTTCATGGAGCAGCGCCAGAACCAGGCGCTCGAGTTCGGTGCGGTCGAGCGGCGCCAGTTTCTCGCTGAGTTCGCGCGTCAACTGAGCGACTGTACTGCCGCCAGTCAACCCGGGAAGGTCCTTCTCGAGATCGACCTCCTGCCCCTTGCGGAGCCGTTCCATCGACCAGAGGAGCCAGTCGCGCGCCCGCTGACGGAGCGGGAGGCGCTGGAGGTAATCGAGCACGATACCGACGTGGCCGATAACGATGCGCGACGCGATGCCGACTGCCTGGAGCACTTCGCAAGCAAGATGGATGATCTCGGCATCACCGCTCGCCCCCGGT
Source organism: bacterium HR27 (assembly GCA_002898975.1). Taxonomy (GTDB): domain Bacteria; phylum Chloroflexota; class Chloroflexia; order Thermomicrobiales; family Thermomicrobiaceae; genus Thermomicrobium. The sequence continues at coordinate 1,755 of BEID01000264.1, forward strand.
GCGCCGAGTAGTTCGCAACCGATCTCGGTGAACTGCCGGGTCCTTCCGGCCTGAGGCCGCTCGTACCGGAAGACGGGCCCGACGTAGGCCAGTCGCAGTGGCAGCGGATCATTCTGGCGCGCGTCGATGTAGTAGCGCAGGATCGATGCCGTATGCTCGGGGCGGAGGGCGATATCGCGATTCCGGTAGGCGAACGCGTAGAGCTGCGCGATCCGTTCCGGGCCAGCCTTGCGGAGAAAGAGCTCGGTCGGCTCGAGAATGGGCGTTTCGACGAACTCGTACCCATGTCGCTCGATAACTCGTTGTAGGCGCCGGAGCACCTGCTGTCGGCGGCGGAATTGGGCTGGCCCGACGTCCTGCATGCCACGCAGGCGCTCGAGTGGCTGGGGAAGATCGGATGGTTGATTCACGGTCACCGCCGGAACTCTCCCTTGACGCGCCGTCGAACCTGTTGTTCGATACGCTCGCGTAGGCGCTGGATCTCCTCGTCACTCAACGCACGGTCCGGTGCCGAGAAGATGACACGGAAGGCGAGGCTCTTCTTCCCCTCCGGGATAGCTGGACCACGGTAGACATCGAAGAGTCGCACTGTGACAGCCAGTGGACCTGCACCTGCCCGGATCGCTGCTTCGACCTCGGCTGCGGGCGTCGCCTCGTCCACGACGATGGCGAAGTCCTGTTCGACCGGCTGAAACCGTGAGACCGGGCGGACGGCGATCGGCTCCAGGCCGAGTTCGAGCAGCGTCGGGATATCGAACTCGGCGACGACCACCCGATGGTGAGGAGCGATACCGAACCGCTCGCTCACCGTGACGAGTACTTCACCGACGATACCGATCGGCTGATCGCGATAGACGATCTCGGCGCTTCGTCCCGGGTGCAAGCTGGGGTGACTGATCGGCCGGTAGGCGACCGCCCGCGCGCCGATGCGTGGCAGGACTTCTTCGAGGACGCCCTTGAGGTCGAAGAAGTCGACTGGCCGTTCGTCCTGGTACAAGTCACGCAAGGTTGCGAGGCCAGCCATGAGACATCCCACTGCGCGACGTTCGTCGGGCAACTCGTCCCGGCCGCGGGGGAGATACACCTTGCCAGTCTCGAAGATGGCGACGGCGTCATTGAACTTCAGTTGTTCAGCTGCATTGCGGAGAAGGGTTGCCACGAGCGTCGGTCGCATGACCGACCACTCCGGTCGGATCGGATTACGGGCGCGGACGAAGTCGCTGTCCGGTCGGGAGTAGAAGCCGAGTCGCTCCGGAACCTGCTCGCCGGAGTCCGAGAGTGCGCGCAGGCTCTCGTCATCGACCATCGGATAGGTGATGACCTCGTGCAAGCCGGCCGCGACCAGTCCATTCTGAATCTGCCGGACGAGACGCAACTCCGGGTCGATTTCCACCGGTACCGTCTGGCCGACTGGCAAGCGCTCCGGTAACGTGTCGTACCCGATCACCCGAGCGACTTCCTCGACGAGGTCGGCTGGAATCGTCACATCGCTGCGGTAGGTCGGAATCTCGACGATCCAGACCGAGCGGTCGGCTGACGACTGGGTATCGACAGAGAAGCCGAGCCGTTCGAAGACACTGCGGACTTGGTTGTCGGGATAGTCCACACCGAGCAAGCGCGGAATCTCCGTTCGCGGCATCTCGATCCGGCGCGGCAGCCGTGGTGACGGATAATGGTCGACGATCGACACCACGCGGCAGGTCGGAATCAGCTCGGTGAGAAGTCGGACAGCGCGCTGCGCAGCTGGCCAACAGAGATTCGGATCGAGTCCGCGCTCGAAGCGGGCCGACGCCTCGGTGCGCAGGCGCTGGGCGCGCGCGGTGC
>BEID01000265.1 GCA_002898975.1 bacterium HR27
ATGACCCGAACCTGCGTCTCGCATTGTGGCCCTCGCCTGAAGCCGCACGAGCGGGTATGCTCCGCGGGCTCGAGCACGCCGAGATCGTCAAGCTGAGCCGTGAGGAACTCGCTTTCCTCACCGGGTCAAGCGACCCGGCCGCCGCACGCCAGCTGTGGCACGAGCGCTTGCAGCTGCTCGTCGTGACGCTGGGTGCAGCCGGTTGCGCGTATCTCACGCCGCAGGAGGAGGGAGAAGTACCCGGCTTCACTGTTCCAGTCGTCGATACAACCGGCGCCGGCGACGGGTTCGTGGCCGGACTCCTCGTCGGACTGCTCGAGCAGGGCCTCGACTGGTCGAAACGCGCGGTCGAACAGGCACTCCGGCTCGCCAATGCCGTCGGTGCGCTCGTCTGCACTCGGCGGGGAGCGATTCCGGCTCTCCCCACTCGCCGACAGGTGCAGCGACTCTTGACGATGTCGGGCGACGTGTCGCGTCACGAGTGAGGAGCGTGGGATGGATCGAGAACGGGTACGCGAGCTGGATCGGATCGTCCTCGGCGAGATCTGGACATCCGACGAGGCCTGGCGGAATCTCGTTTACCTCTGCGATGACCTCGGCCATCGCTTCGCCGGGTCGGAGCGAGAACGGCGTGCAGCCGAGTTCCTCGCTGACCGGATGCGCGCCTACGGACTCGAGAACGTCCGGCTCGAACGGTTCCCGATGGCGACCTGGGAGCGTGGCCCGTGCCACCTCGCTGTCGTGGAGCCGCTCGAGCGGGAACTCCCGGCGATCGCCATGCCCTACTGCCCGACCGCGCAGATTGAAGCTGACGTGATCGACGTCGGTGAGGGCGAACAACCGGACTTCGAGCGCCTGGCGAGCGAGATACCCGGCAAGATCGTGCTCACCGACGCGGAAACGAACCGTCCAGGCGAGCGCAAGAGTCACCGGACCGACAAGTTCAACTGGGCCGTCCAGCGGGGTGCGGTAGCCGTCCTGTTCGTCAACCGCAATCCGGGACAACTCCATATCACTGGCTCGCTGACCGGCCGCAATCCGAACGGGACGCGCGCCGCCGACCGCGAAGCACCGATTCCCGGTATCGGCTTGAGCTACGAGACCGGTCAGTTCCTCCGGCGTCTCGCCGAGCGAGGCCGATTACGACTCCGCCTCGCGACCGAGAACCGGACGCTCGACGCGGAGTCGGCGAAGGTGATCGGCGTGATTCCCGGTACGACGCGCCCCGACGAGATCGTCTTGGTCGGCGGGCACTACGACAGCCACGATATCGCGCAAGGGGCTGGCGACGACGGTGCTGGTACGGTGGTCGGTCTCGAGGTGGGGCGCGCGCTCGCCCAGCTCCGCGGCCAACTCGCTCGCACCGTCCGCGTCATCTGCTTCGGCGCCGAGGAACTCGGGCTGCTCGGCGCCTATCACCATGCAGCGCAGGCCGCTGCGCGTGGGGAACGCATCCGCTTCGTGCTGAACCTGGACGGGGCAGGCCGCGGCACGGGCGGGCAGGAGCAACTCGTCCTCTCGGGACTTCCCGAGCTCGTGCCGTATTTCCAGGCTCTCGGCCGCGAGCTTCCCTACGACTTCGCGATCCGCGACGAGTTGAACGCACACTCCGACCATTTTCCGTTCGCCTTGCGCGGGATCCCCAACGCCACCTTGAGCAGCCGCGATGCCACTGCTGGGATGATCGGACGGGGCTGGGGCCACACCGAGGCCGATACGCTGGACAAGGTGACACTGCGCAGCATCCAGCTGGCTGCCGCCCTGGCCGCCCGTTTCGTGATCCGGTTCAGCGAGGACGAGAACTTCCCCGGACGACAACGCACGCCGGAAGAAGTGCGCCAGCAACTGGCAGACGCTGGTCTCCTGGAGCGGGTACGCGCGACGGAAGGTCCGGTAATCTAGCACGCGCAGTGGGTGCTGGGCATGCGGCCAGATCGCTCCCAGCACCCGCTACCTGACCGTCGGGCGGGCGAGCCCCCGAGCGATTCGTTCTTCCCGGTCACGCCTCGTAGACGGTTTTGCCACCGATCACCGTCCGCAGCACACGCAGCTCGGCCAGCTCCTCTGGATCGGTCGTGCGTGGATCCCGCTCGAGGACGACGAAGTCGGCCAGCATGCCGGGCCGGAGCGTGCCCTTGCGATGCTCTTCGAAGGTCGCGTAGGCCCCATTCACCGTGTAGAGCGGCAAGGCTTCCTCGACGGTGATCGCTTCCTCCAGCGCGTAGGAACGCCCGCTCGCTGTCCGCTCGAGCACCGCAGCCTGGATGCAACGGAGCGGCTGGTAGGCTGAAACCGGACAGTCGGTCGAAAAGACGAGCCGGATGCCCGCATCGAGCAGGCTCCGGAACGGATAGGTCAGCTGGATCCGCTCCAGCCCCAGATGGCGGATGAAGCCATCGCCGTACTCGGCGATGAAGATCGGCTGGCTCACGACGAGGACACCGAGCCGGGCGATCCGGTCGATCAGGTCGGGTCGCAACACCCCGCAGTGCTCGATCCGGTGCCGGTGATCCGGCCGCGGCAGGCGAGCGAGAGCCCGCTCGTAGGCGTCGAGCACCATCTCGATCGCGCGGTCACCGATCGCATGGGTCGCGACCTGAAAACCGGCGGCATGGGCCTGCCAGACGAGCTCGTCCAGCTCTTCCTGCGTCCAGATCGTGATGCCGTAGTTGTCCGGGCGGGGATCGTTCAGGAACGGACGACTCACGGCAGCCGTACGGCCGATGAGACTGCCGTCAGCGAAGAGCTTCACCGGGCCGATGCGGAGACGGTCGTCGCCGAAGCCTTGTTTGATCCCGAGCCCGAGGAGATGCGGCAAAAGCTGGTGCCGGATCATCATCGAGGTACGAAGCTTCAGGACACCGCGTTCGACCGCTCGCTGGTAGGCCTCGACCTGGAGCGGGTGGTCGGAACCGGCATCCTGGCTCGAGGTGATACCGGCGGCGACATAGGCGTCGTTGCAGCGGCGCAACGCTTCCACCATATCCTCGAGCGTCGGAGGAGGGATGACCCGTTCGACGAACTCCATCGCATTCTCCTGCAGGAGCCCGGTTGGCTCGCCGTGCTCGTCGCGGACGATGTGCCCGCCGGGAGGGTCGGGCGTCTCCCGTGTCACACCAGCGAGCTGGAGCGCGAGCGAATTGGCGACCAGCATGTGCCCGGAGCTGTGCGTGAGGACGAGCGGGTGCACGGTACTGGCCCGGTCGAGGTCGGAGCGCGTGGGATGGCGGTGCTCGGCGAGGACATTGTCGTCGTAGCCGCGCCCGCGGATCCACTGACCAGCTGGGGTCTGGCTCGCTCGCTCGGCGAAACGCTGGACGATCTCCTCGATCGACCGCACCGCTGGGTACCGGCAGTTGATCTGGCCGAGTACGATGCCGAAGTTGATCATGTGGTTGTGTGCCTCGTTGAACCCGGGCAAGCAGGTCGCGCCAGCCAGATCGAGGCGCCGGTAGCCGCGCGGCAGCGCTGCCTCCACATCGGCGATGGAGCCGGTGGCGACGATGCGATCGCCGATCACGCCGAACGCTTCGACGGTCGGCTGCGCGGGATCCATCGTCAGGATCGTTCCGTTCG
>BEID01000266.1 GCA_002898975.1 bacterium HR27
GGCGATTACGATGTGGACGGTTTGACGGCGACCACGGTGCTCGTCCACCTCTTTCGATCGGTCGGGTTCACGGTAGTCCCGATGGTGCCGCACCGGCTCCGGGATGGGTACGGGTTCCGGCAGCACCATGTGCCGCACGTACTGGAGCAGCGTCCTGCCTTGCTGGTTACCGTCGACTGTGGTACCGGGGACTGGGATGCCCTGGAAGCAGTTCGACGAGCGGGTGTGCCGGTGATCGTGCTGGACCACCACGATGTCCATGATTCTGACTGGCCTGCCGACCTCGTGTTCGTCTCGGCGAAGCGGGGGGAGACCCCTGAGCCGTTCCGGACTCTGGCGGCGGTCGGTGTCGCCTACCAGCTCGTCCGTGCCGTCCTCGGAGACGAGCAGGCGGCACGCTGGTTGCCGCTCGTCGCGCTGGGTACGGTGGCAGATGTCGTCCCGCTGGTGGGGATGAACCGGATCCTGGTCGCGCTGGGACTGGAAGCGTTCTGGGAGCATGCGCCGATCGGGTTGCACGTGCTGGCCCTTCAGGCTGGCCTCCGTGTCGGCAGCCGGATCACGGCCTGGCACTGTGGGTACATTCTCGGTCCGCGCTTGAATGCCGCCGGACGCATGGACGATCCGCGTCTCGCGCTCGAACTGCTCTTGAGCGAGGATGCGACCAGGGCGCAGGAACTGGCTCGCACGTTGTCGGAGCTGAATGCGGCGCGTCAGCGCGCGATCGAGCGCATGCTGCGGGACGCCGATGAGCGCTTGCGCGACCGCTCTGCACTGCCGCCAGTGCTCGTGCTGGCCGACGAAACGTGGCATGTCGGTCTGGTCGGTCTGGCCGCGAGCAAGCTTGTCAGTCGCTATGCTCGACCTGTCGTACTACTCGCGCGTGAGGCAGAGGTGAGTCGGGGCTCGGCCCGGAGCGTGGACGGCTTCGACATCTCGCTGGCCCTCGAACGCTGTCGCGATCTCTTGCTCGATCACGGGGGGCACAGCGCTGCAGCTGGCCTCACGGTGCCGACGGAGCGGATCGCCGATCTCGAAGCCCGGCTGCTCGAGCTGGCCTGGGCGGTGTTCGGTGAGGACGGCCCAGCGCTTCCGCTCGAACTCGACCTCGAACTCCGGCCGTATCAGATCGCGCTCGACACCGTCGAGCTTCTGGGACGGCTCGAGCCGTGTGGGCACGGGAATCCGGTGCCGCGTTGCCTGCTGCGGGACGTCGTGGCCGTGAATCCGGCCCTGACGCACGATGGGCGGCACGTTCGCTTCACGGTCGTTGCGCGCGACGGCACGGTGCGTCAAGCGGTCTGGTTCGATGGCGGCAAGGAAGCGGAGCGTCTCCGCCAGGGCGGGCGCATCGACATCGCCTTCACCCTGCGCCGGAGTTCCTGGAACGGTGACGAGCGCGTCGAACTGGACGTGATCGACATCCGCCCGACGCGAGGGTGAGAGACGTTCCACTTCGGTTTGCAGGGTTCGGGTGCGCCGCCGAGCTGGCAGCCGAGGCTTCTCTCACGATCGCCCGATCGCCTGCACGAGTTGCCGGACACGCCGCTCGTCGACGGGATTCGCGATGACGCCGCCCATTTTGGTCCAGGTACCGACGATCGCTCCATCCGCGCACCCGAGGTACGTGCCGACGTTCTCCGCTGTAAGGCCGCTGCCGATGAACAGGCGAACGCCAGGTACCGCCTCGCGTACCTTGGCGACGTCTGCAACGCTCGGGGGCTTACCAGTTGCTGGACCGGTCAGGATGAGGGCGTCGGCGAGCCCGCGTTCCACCGTATCGCGCGCGACGTCTTCTAGGGTGAGCGGCGCCAATGGAACAGCATGCTTGACGAGGATGTCAGCCCAGATTTCCACCGGCGCATCCAGGATCCGCCGGTAGCGGAGCGTTTCATCGGCACGTCCCTCGATGATGCCCTGGTCGGTGAGCATGGCGCCCACGTGCACATTGACACGGATGAACCGCGAGCCGGTCATCGCAGCGATGCCGAGGGCAGCCTGGGCGTCGTTACGGAGCACATTGACCCCTGTCGGAAGACCTGTGGCGCGCTGGACAGCGTCGACGATGAGCGTCATCCCAGCGATAACATGTGGCGGAACTCGTTCTTTCGGGAACGGCGCGTCACCAAAGTTCTCGACTAGCAACAGGTCGACCCCGCCACGTGCGTAGGCTTCGGCGTCGCGTAGTGCCCGCTCGTGAACCTCGGCGAACGCGCGGGCGCGCGGGCTACCCGGCAAGGGGAGAAGGTGAATGACGCCGACCAGCTGAAAGCGGTGCATGCGTTCCGTTCGCATGAGTTGATCACCCGAGCAACGGCGCGAGCAGTGCGGCTCGCTGAACAAGAGCATACTTGAAGCGGGCGAGAGGACCTATGGCATTGGATACCCACGGGGAAACGCTTTCGATACACGAGTTGGCCGAACGCAGTGGGGTACCACCGCGGCGGATCCGCTACTATGTCGCACAGGGCCTCCTACCGCCGCCGCGGGGACGAGGACCGAGCGCCCGCTATGGGTCCGTGCACCTCGAGCGCCTGCGGTTGATCAAGGAGCTCCGCGAGCGTCGGCTGGGGCTGGACGAAATCCGGGAGCGTCTCGCGCAAGCGCCGCCGGAAGCGAGCGATGGGTGCTCGTTATGGTTGCAGTGGGAACTCGCTCCGGGAGTGCTGCTGTGGGTGCGTGCGGATGCACCGGAGCGCGAGCGTGTCGCTGTTCTCGTCGATGTCGGACGAAAACTCTTGCAACGGAACGAGGCATCATGACGCGAAGGTTCGAAGGGAAAACTGGGCTGGAACCGGTCGTCGAGATTCTCCGGGCAGCGGGGTACTGGGCGTACTCCCTCTACGGGGATGACGGTCGCTGGCTGGTCGCTTGTGACACCGAGGCAGGACGCGTCGATGTCCGGCTCGGGAGCGATGGCTATCTGGTCGAGGTCTGGGACGTTTCACCCGGATTGTTTTACGACGAGGAAGACAATCGCCGTCGTCTCGTCCGGGAGCGCCTGGCTCGCCTGACACTGATCCGCCTCTCCGAGACGATCCGACGCGCGCCGATGGAGCCTGGCGAGGAGTTCCTTTCGGACCTGTGGTGGGACGACAACGAGCACGGTGTGGGAGCGCGCCTGCGTCTCGAGATCCCCTTCAGCGCCAGCGGGCAGCTACCAACGCTGGTCGCGATGCTGTTGGAGCAGCTGAACGCGCTGATCGCTCGGGTCGAGGAGCGTCTCCTAGACTGAACGGAAAGGGAGCGGAGCGATGGTGAACATCGGTATCGCCGATTTGACGCTCGAGCAGTGGCGGCGACTTCTCCGCGTGGCGCTCGGTGAGGAGCCGGCTGATCTCGTGTTGCGGAACGCGCGGATCGTGAACGTCGCCAGCGGCGAGATCGAGGAGGGGACTATCGCTGTCGCCTTTGGCCGGATCGCTGGCATTGGGATCTATCCGAGCGGGCACGAGGAGATCGATCTCGCTGGTGCGTACGTGGCACCATCGTTCATCGATGGTCACGTTCACGTGGAAAGTTCGCTCTTGTGGATCGATCAGTTCGCTCGTGCGGTCGTTCC
>BEID01000267.1 GCA_002898975.1 bacterium HR27
GAAGACCACGCTCTTGACGGCGCTCGTCGACCTGCTGCCCGAGGGAACGACCCGCTACTACCTGCGTGGCTGGTACGAGCGTTTCGCGTTCGTCGAGGTGCTCGATCGGGATCGGTCTTACCTCCTCGTGAACGAAATCAGTGACCATCTGCCGATCTACCTGTGGGGCAAGGGTGTCCGGCGACTCTTCGGTCTTCTCGCCGAAGGCTGGAAGCTCGGCGCCACCGTGCATGCAGCCGGCGCGGAAGAAGTGTTCGCATTGCTCCGGGGTTTCCCGTTGGAAGTACCGGAGGCATCGTTGCGTCCCATCGACCTCGTCGTGACGCTCAGTATGGGGGTGACCAGCGAAGGGCTCCTGCGGCGGGTAGTGCGGGTCGAGTCGGTACGCCCGCAGGGGCGAGAGCTCATGACGCGCGTTCTGGCTGTACGGGAGACGATCCGCTCACCGCTCGCTGTGTACCCGGCTGCGTTCCTCGCGACGGCAGAAGAACGATTCGGCATTCCGGTTGACCTCGCGAGCCGTGAGCTTGCCTGGCGACAACGCCGGATCGCGCGCTGGCTGGCCGAGGGTGTCGTGGGACGACCGGCCTTCCAGGAGGTCCTGGCCCAGTACCGGCGCGAGTCGACAGAACGAGTTGACGGGCACACTTCTGGGAGTAGGATTGAGGAGACGCCGAACCACGATGACGCGCTCGAGGAGCGCACGGAAATCGAGGGGTGAGCATGGAGAAGCCGCGAACACTCGGTGAACTTCGCGAAAGCGGTTATCGCGTCCTACCGGTACGGGAGGAGCTGCGGAAGAACTTGATCGCGAAGATCCAGGCTGGAGAGCCGATTTTCCCGGGTATCATCGGGTACGAGGAAACGGTCATTCCGCAAGTCGAGAACGCCATCCTGGCTGGTCAGGACATCATCTTCCTCGGCGAGCGCGGCCAGGCCAAGACCCGGATGGCTCGCCTGCTGGTGAATCTCCTCGACGAGGAGATTCCGATCGTTGCCGGCAGCGAAGTGAACGACAATCCGTTCGCGCCGATCTCCAAGTATGCGCGTGACCTCATCGCCGAGATGGGTGACGAGACACCGATCGCCTGGATTCGGCGCGAAGAACGATACGCCGAGAAGCTGGCGACCCCGGACACGACGATCGCGGATCTCATCGGCGAGATAGACCCGATCAAAGTGGCGGAAGGACGCTATCTCGCCGACGAGTTGACGATCCATTACGGGCTCATCCCGCGCACCAACCGCGGCATTTTCGTGATCAACGAGCTTCCTGACCTGGCCGAACGGATCCAGGTGGGGCTGCTCAACATCATGGAGGAACGGGACGTTCAGATCCGCGGCTATCGAGTCCGCTTGCCGCTTGACGTCTTCGTGGTGGCCAGTGCCAACCCGGAGGACTACACCAATCGTGGGCGGATTATCACGCCGCTCAAAGACCGGTTCGGGGCACAGATCCGGACGCACTATCCGCGGACGATCGAGCACGAAATCGCGATCATGGAGCAGGAGCGGACGCCGGTCGAGGTGCCGGGGATCACGGTAACGGTGCCGCAGTACATGCGGGAGATCGTCGCCGAGATCACGCATCTGGCACGACGCAGCCCGGACATCAGCCAGCGCTCGGGCGTGAGCGCCCGGATGTCGGTCGCCAATTACGAGACGTTGATCAGCAACGCCGTCAAGCGGGCCATCCGGCTGGGCGAAAAGCATGCGGTGCCGCGGATCAGCGACCTGCCGGCGCTGGTGGCGTCGACGCTCGGCAAGCTGGAGTTCGAAACGTTGGGCGAAGTCCAGGAAGAGCGGATCATCGAGAAGCTGATCAACGGGGCGGTCGTCGCCACCTTCAACCGGTACTTCTCGGTACGGGATTTCGACGATCTCATCCTCGCCTTCGAAAACGGCCTCACCGTCGAAGCGTCCGACATGCAGCCTGCGATGCGCTACGTGCATCAGGTCTCGCACATCGAGAGCTTGCGGCGGGCCACGCAACGGCTCAATGCGACCGGTGACCCGGCACTGGTCGCGTCTGCCGTGGAGTTCGTGCTCGAGGGGCTTCACCTGAACCGGCGTTTGAACAAGGAGCGTGCGACTGGGCGAGGGCCGGCGCGGTACCGCAGCTGAGTCGCCGACGCCAGGAGGTGCGCCATGGCAACGACACCGAATCGGTTTCGTTACACCCGCTGGGACGGAACGCAGCAGATCGACGCGTTCACGGCGGAGGAGCTACTGGACGCGATGGCCGACGACCTTCTGGCCGAGGGGGACGTGAACCGGGCGCTCCAGCGGTTGTTCCGGTGGGGCGTCGATCGGCCCGATGCCCGTCTGCCAGGGTTCCGGGAGCTGCTCGAGCGAGTGCGGGAGCGACGCCAGCAGATCCTGCAGCGCTACGATCCGGCATCGGTCTTGCGGGATCTGAACGAGCGCCTGGAGGATGTCATCCAGACCGAGCGGGCCGGCATCGAGCGGCGCGTGCAGGAAGGGCGCGAACGCTTGGCTCGTGCGCAGCAGCAGGCGCAGTCCGGGGGTGATCAGGGGTCCTCGGAGATGGGAGCCAACTCGGAAGCGGCTGCAGCGGAGGGAGGTGAAGTACCGGATCCGGCACTCCAGCGATTGCTGGAGCGGATGGCGCAACAGAAGCTGTCGTTCCTCGACCAGTTGCCCCCGGATCCGGCTGGGCGGATCCGCGCGTTGAGTGACTACGAGTTCATGGATCCGGAGGCTCGCCGCAAGTTCCAGGAGCTCCTCGCCTCGCTGCAGCGGCAGGTGCTGGAGCAGACGTTCCAGGGGCTGCAGCAGGCTATCCAGAACCTCACGCCGGAGGCGATCGCGGAACTGCGCGACATGCTGCGCGATCTGAACGAGCTCCTGCAGGAGCATGTCCGGGGCGGGCAGCCGGACGTCGAGCGCTTCAAGCACCGGTGGGGACACTACTTCGGGTGGGACTTTAACAGCGTCGAGGAACTCCTCGACCACCTGGCGCGGCAAATGGCAGCGATGCAGAGTCTCCTCGATTCCCTGCCGCCGGAGATGCGTCAGCAGCTCGAGGAGGCGCTCGATGCCGCGCTGCGCGATCCGGGATTGCAACAGGAACTGCGCCAGCTCGGGCAGTTGCTCGGTCAGCTCATGCCGCAGAACCGGTATCGCCAGGCGCAGCCGTTCAGCGGGAGCGAGGAACTGACGCTGAGTCAAGCGCTGCGGCTGATGGAGCAGCTCCGCGAGATGCAGCAACTCGAGGAACAGCTCGAAGGTGTCCGGGACTGGCGGGATCTAGGCCGGGTCGATCTCGAGCGGGTGCGGGAGCTGTACGGCGACGAGCTGGCTGCGCAGCTGGAAGCGCTCCGCCAGATCACCCGCTTGCTTGAGGAGGCCGGTTACATCCAGCGGACCCGGCGTGGCTACGAGTTGACTCCTCGGGCGATCCGGCGCATCGGGCAGAAAGCGTTGCATGAGATCTTCCAGCATCTCACGCGTGACCGCTTCGGTCAGCATCAGCTGGAACGGAGCGGCCGCGGAACTGAGCCGATCCAGTAAACGAAGCCGTAC
>BEID01000268.1 GCA_002898975.1 bacterium HR27
GAACGATGTCGCCGACGATCGCGCGCGGATCGATCTTCCTCGCCTCCTCGAGCGAAATTTCGCGCAGTGGATCCTGTACGGTCTCCACGACTCGCTTGGGCGCGAAGATCCGAATCTTGCCAGTGTTGACGTCGATTTCGATCTCGACTTCCTCGTCCGAACCCGTTGCCTTCTTGTAGACAGTCCTTAGTGCCTGCTGCACTGACTCCATCACTGCCTCGCGCGGGATACCGCGCTCAGCAGCGATCTGTGCAATGGCCGTATAGAGATCGCTCTTCATCGTCGATCGCCCCCCTTCGTCCGCGCCGCTCGGTACCCGATTGGTGGGCTACCAGCCAGGGCAAAAATTAAAGTGGGCCGTGCCCACTTTTCCGGGGCGCTTCGTTTACTGTTGAGAATATACCACGTCGGGGTGGGAACGTGCAAGATCCTCACGGCTCCGGCATGCCGTGATGCAGCGGCACGGTAGCGGGTGCTGGACTGATGAGCCAGCGGCGAGGGGTATGTCCGTTCGTACGCAGTTGATCGGCGCTCCGTCCGTTCGGCTGTTATACTGAGGCCGGGTTGCGGGGCGTGAAACGGGGGACGCATGAAGCTCCGGACTTGGTTGCGCCCGGGGATGTTGGTCAAGCGCTGGATCCTGTTACTGGCGCTCGGTGTCGTGACGACCAGTCTCGGGCTCGCTATGGGACTGGCCTGGCTGTATCGCAACTATGCCTTCCCCCAGGAAGTCTCGGGTTTCGTCCGGGCGGTGACGCTGCAATTCATTCCGCATCCGTATCGCGAGGCGCTGATGATCTCGGTGGGGAGCGTGCTGACTGTCGTCGGCTTCTGGCAGCTCTCGCGCTCGCTCCTCGCTCCCTTTCTCGACCAGCGCGCCGACCGACGTGGATTAGCTGAGATTTTGCAGGCTCATCGCTTCGGTCCGCAGCCACCGGAGTTCCATATCGTCGCGATCGGCGGTGGAACTGGTCTCTCGACACTGTTGCGCGGTCTCAAGGCGCACAACGTCGCGCTCACGGCGATCGTGACGATGGGGGATGATGGTGGAAGTTCGGGGCGGCTCCGGCAGGACTTCAACGTGCCGCCACCGGGCGATATCCGCAATTGTCTCGTCGCACTGGCCGATGCGGAGCCGTTGATGAGCGAACTTTTTCAATATCGGTTTCCGGCGGTCGGTTCCGCTCTGGACGGACATAGCTTCGGCAATCTCTTCATCGTGGCGATGACGCAGATTACCGGAAGTTTCGAGCGCGCGGTGGTCGAATCCTCGCGGGTTCTCGCGGTGCGTGGGCGCGTCATGCCCTCGACGCTGGAAAACATCACGGTGTGCGCGGAGTTCGAGGACGGGCACATCGTACGGGGCGAGTCGACGATCACCCAGCAACGCGGTCGTATTCGACGGATCTTTCTGGATCCGGAGCATCCCGAGGCGTACGAGCCGGCGCTCCTGGCGATTTTGTCGGCGGATGTCATCGTACTCGGCCCCGGCAGTTTGTTCACCTCGGTGATTCCGAACCTGCTCGTCGAAGGCATCGCCCACGCGATCCGGATGTCGCCGGCGATCAAGCTCTACGTGTGTAACGTGACGACCCAGCGTGGTGAGACGGACGGTTTCGGCGTTGTGGAGCATCTCGAAGCGCTCGAGCGGCACGCAGGCGGGGAGTTCGTGGACTGTGTTTTGGCGAACGATAACCTGGAGCCGACGCGAGCGCTGGAGGCGATCGGTGTTCGCAGAGTTGCCTTAGAAGGGCTCGATCGGATTCGCGAACGGGTACGGGTTGTCCTGCGCGATCTCGTTAATCCCGAACAACCGTGGCGCCATGATCCAGCGAAGCTCGCGGAGGCGGTCTTGGATATCGCGCGGACGATGAAGCAGGATGCGCTCGCGGTGCAACGCAAGCCGAGCGATCGGCCCATGTCCGCGAGGAGCATGGTGCAGCAACCACTCGGCGCGGGGCGAGGTGAGTGAGAGTCGGTACGCTCCGGCATACGCGGAGGGAGGCTAGTGCTGTGGCGGTTCGTGTAGGCATCAACGGATTCGGGCGAATCGGCCGGCAAGTACTGAAGGCGATTCTGGAGGGCTACGAAGACGAACTCGAGGTCGTCGCGGTGAACGACCTCACGACACCGGCGACATTAGCGCATCTATTCAAGTGGGATTCCACCTACGGGCCGTGGGACGGTGAGGTGGAGGCCAGCGAGAACTCGATCATCATCGATGGACGTGAGATCCGGGTCTTTGCCGAGCGCGAACCGGGCAAGATCCCCTGGCGCGATCTCGAGGTGGAGCTGGTCATCGAGTCGACCGGACTGTTCACCGATGCTGCGAAGGCGCGAGCGCACCTCGACGCTGGTGCAAAGAAGGTCATCATCACCGCTCCAGCGAAAGGGGAAGACATCACGATCGTGCTCGGGGTCAATGAAGACCAGTACGATCCGGCTCGACACCACATCGTCTCGAATGCGTCCTGCACGACGAACTGTCTTGCACCGGTCGCGAAGGTTCTGCACGAGCGTTTCGGTATCGTGCGAGGCCTCATGACTACGGTGCATGCCTATACGAACGATCAGCAGTTGCTGGATGGTCCGCACCGCGACCTTCGGCGAGCGCGAGCGGCAGCGACCAACATCGTGCCGACGACGACAGGAGCTGCGCGAGCCGTCGCGCTGGTTCTCCCGGAGCTCAAGGGTAAGTTCGACGGGTTCGCGATGCGCGTTCCGGTACCGACGGTGTCGGTGATCGACTTCGTCGTGGAACTCTCGCGAGCGACCACTGCGGACGACATCAATGCAGCCTTCCGCGAGGCGGCAGAGGACGAGCTGAACGGCATCCTCGGTTACACGGACGAGCCTCTCGTTTCGAGCGATTTCCGCGGTGACTCCCGGTCGGCGATCGTCGACGGCTTGAGCACGATGGTTCTCGATGGGACGCTCGCCAAGGTGGTCGCCTGGTACGACAACGAGTGGGGCTATTCCTGCCGAGTGGCCGATCTGGCCTACTACATGATGGTGGGTTGCCTACAGGAAGAATGACAGGCAGCACGGTTCGCGAAAAGGGATCGGGACGGACACGATGGCGAAGCGGCTGCGGACTTTGCGGGATCTCGATGTCCGCGAGCGTCGGGTTCTCGTACGTGTGGACTACAACGTGCCGCTGGAAGACGGTCGGGTTGTCGACGATACGCGGATCCGCGAAACACTGCAAACGATCCAGTGGTTGATCGAGCAGCGTGCACGGATCATCCTCTGTTCGCACCTCGGACGTCCGAAAGGACAGGTGCGGGAAGAGTTGCGTCTCGCACCCGTCGCGCAGACGCTCAGCGGACTGCTAGGAAGGTCCATTCACTACGTGCGTGACATCGTGGGCCCGGAGGCCCAGGCGATGGCGCGGCGCCTGGAGCCAGGCGAGGTAGGGCTGCTCGAGAACCTGCGCTTCGATCCCCGCGAGGAAGCCAACGATCCGGTTTTTGCCCGTGCACTGGCTGATCTGTCCGAGCGGTACGTGAACGATGCTTTCGGCGCGGCACACCGGGCGCA
>BEID01000269.1 GCA_002898975.1 bacterium HR27
GATCGCTCCGCGGTTCGGGCAAGGGGCGTAAGGCCGCAGCCGGAGCATTCTGGAGTTGCAGGCGAAGCGCCCGGTTCTCTGGTGCTCCACTGCGTGGCTGGAGCGAGACCGCGCCGGTCGTATACCAGCTCGGTAAGGTGTCACCCTCGAAATCATCGGCGAGCTGGACTGGCGGTGGGATGGAGGCGGTAACCGGCGGGCTCGCTGGGGATCGCGTGCCAGCGAGGTCGAGGGCATGCACCGCGTAAACATGCTGGCTTCCGGGTCGAACGGAACGATCACGATAGCTGGTGGCAGAGCCGACGAAGGCGAGCGTTTTCCCGTCTCGGACCACTTCGTAGCGGAGCGGTCGATCGCGTCCACTCGGTGCTTGCCAACTGAGCGTCACACTGGTGTGCTCGATGGCTGTAATGGTGAGCGCTGCGGGCGTAGGAGGAGCAGGTCGGATCGGTGCGCTCGGTGGGGATCCGAAAAAGATCACCAGATCGGCTGGCGAAGTCGGCTGGACGAGATCGAGCATGAAGGGAGGGCCGTGTAGTGGTGCCGGGAGTTCCTGGCCGGCGTGGTCAAGCAGGACGGGGCGGTCCGTCACGAGTCCGAGCGCGACTCGAGCAGCTGCTGGCGCTGACAGCGTCACTAGCAGGGCCTCGGCGAGAGGGTCCCATTCGGCCGTCAGGATCCCGCGTATCGTCGCGATCGTGAAACCACGGCCGGTTGGAGTCTGGATGCGCTCGATATGGAACTGGTACGAGGCGGGCAGCCCGTTGACGTCACGGAAGACGAGCGGCTGGGTCATGGCTATGATCATCCCGCTCCTGTCGAGGAGTTCGGCACGGAGCACGGTGAGCGGACCGTCGAGCGGAAGGTCGATGGCCAGATCGGCGCCGGAACCGCTCAGTGCCTCCTCTCGCCAAAGGGTGCCGTTCCGAATCCAGCGGAGCTGCGCGCCGGTGGGGATGCCACCAGTGATACGGAGGAAGACGGGGATCGTTCTGGCCTGATCCGAGACGAAGATCGGGTAGCGCGTTGGATAGGGAAGTTGCGATGGAGCGAACGGACTCAGGAGCATCGTTCCAGTGAACGTGTTGCGAGCCAGGAAACTTCGGCCCTCGTACAGTGCACTGACGATCGCGTCGAGGCTGTTGGCACTCGCGAAGACGAACGTTGCCGGGTTCCCGGGGTCGATCAGTTCGTGACTATCGGTACCCCAGGAACCGAGCAATGACACCTCACGGAGGAGGAGTTCGTCCCAGAGTGCTGCCCACTTCGGCTTGCGCACTTCGATGAAGTCTGCGCCGTACGCGCGGTTTTCCAGAATCTCGGCGAGCCGAATCGTCGATCCTGGATGGTTGAGCTGGGTCGGGTAGCCGGCACTGTGGACGAGCGGAATGCCGTCTGTGCCGAACAGAAAGCTCACGAATTCCTCCGGACGGTCGATGGCGAAATCGAAGCGAGTCGTGTGTCGCTGTTGACCCATCTCGTGGGCACAGAACAAGTGGAACGACTCGCTGCTGAAGGCGTGGCAGAGCTGGGTGCGGGCCACGAATTCCGCAGCAGGCGTGAGCGGGTTCCGTGCTTCGAGCGTGACGGCGTCGAGGAAAAGATCGGCCGAGCCATCGTGAGCTGAGAGCATGAATCTTGGGTGGAGGAAGGCGGCGAACGGGTGCGGTTGTTCGTCGGCAGGGAGCTGCGCGAGCGCTTCGCTCACATCGATCGTATACAGTGTCCACTCGTTGGTACGTGGTGGTGGGAGCGAGAACGTGATCACGCGATGTGCTGGTTCGGAGGCAGGGAGAGTCGGGTTCCCGACTGTCCAGGCGAAGGTCACGCTCCGATCGAGTAATACCTCGCCGCGCGCTGTGGTATAGCCGATCGCTCGTCCGAGGTCAGGGGCACCGCCGAGCGAGACGGTGACAGCGAAACCAGCTCCGGGATCGAGGTGGCGAGTCAAGACAGCGAACGAGAAGAGCACCGGCCCCGCAGCGACCAGCGGGCCACGGGGTGCCCACAGTCCGACGGTTCCGATCGATGAACTGGAAAGTGCCAGATGCAAGGAGCGAACGCCCTGGTAAGCCATTTCACTGTCCATAACTGCAGTGGAGCGCTCTACCTGGCCGTGTCGAAAGACCTTCCAGCCACCGAAGTCCTCGTCTAGGGTGCGACGGTTGGCGGCCTGGCCATCGATGCGGAATGCGCTTCCCTCGTTGTGGTCCGTGAGGAAGACGACATCGTAGCCGAGCTGGCGGGCAGCAGTTGCCAGTACGCCGACATCGGCGGCGGCATCGGCACTGAAGACGGAGTGGACGTGCGTTTCGATCATGGACCATTGGCCCGGCAGCGCCTCGCTTTCCCCAGCAGCTCGTCGGGACACTGCCAGCGGTCGGAGCATCCCTGTGAAAAGGACGAGCAGTAGGCAGAGGCCGAGTGCGAGCCGCTTCATGGCTCACCGAGGATTCCTCGTTCGTCTGTCGCCCGCGCGCTCATCGGGCTCTCCGGTCGTTTCCATTTTCTCGATCGAACGATCAGGAGTGTCGATGAGGCGAGGAACAGCGTGGCGGTCAGGCCGAGCACCGGTAACCCATAAGCCGGGCCGATCGGTGGGCTGGCTTCCGAGTCGAACTCGATCTCAGGCGCTGGGGTACCCAAGACGCTCGCGAGGACGCGCAGCGACTGGTCACCGTAGTTGACGCTCGGCTCGATATGCGTGTTCTCGCTGAACTCATTCCAGCTGATGAGCCCGACGATATCCGGTGCCGAAGCGAAGGCAGCAGTCAGTTGCCGGCGAAGCGTCTCGCCCCCCTTTCGGTCAACGACCCGGGTGCCGCCGATGAGCCGAGCGTCGAATCCAGGAGCGGCGGGGGCGATCCAGAGCCCGCCATGCGCGTGGACAGCTGCGCTGAGTGCCTGCAGCTTCTCCTCGTAGCTCGGGTACGTGTCCGGATCGACGGATGACCAATAATACGCGTTCCCGTCGACGAGGTGGGCGAGTCGCTCGTAGCCGTCGACGTTGCGCTCGGAAGCGAGGAGCAGCACGCACGATCCGACCTGCTGGCGGATGAGCGCGATCTCCTCGGTCGTGAATTCCCAGGTACCGGAGAGGATGACGAGAGGCTTCCCATAGAGATCATTGAAGACGTTTCGACCGCCCCAGCGCTGGCAGAACCCGACCAGATCGCTGGCGACCCGTTCGGCAGGAAGCGGTTTGCGTTGGAAGTCCAGCCCTTGGTAGATGATAGCCAGGTGAAATCCCTCGGCTGCCGCGAGATCGGCGAGTTGCTCCAGCCGCCGGTTCAGCGTCGGCGTACTCTTCCAGCTCACGATGAACCCGGTGAGCCCGACTTCCTTGGCCCAGCGGATGTGTTGTTGCATGACGGCCCGGTCGTCGCTGGAGTAGCGTCCCAGCACAGGGTAGTCGCTCTTGGCGCGATTCCAGGAGGTTGGGTCGAACCAAATGTAGTAATAGGCGAACACCGGTACTGGTGTCGCTGCCCGCGCCGGGTGCGGCAGCAGGAGTGTCAGAAGCCAGCCGGTGGTGGCGAG
>BEID01000270.1 GCA_002898975.1 bacterium HR27
TCTGCGACCGTTTGCGCACGTCGCAGGATGTGTTCGATCTCGCGGATCCGTGCCTCGGTCAAGACGAGTTCTTCCTTGGCGTCCTCGTACTCGCTGTTGTCAGAGATGTCCCCTTCGTTGCTCAGCTGCTGGAGTCGCTCTCGTAGTGCGGGCAGCTTCACGGTGCGCAACTGCTCCAGCTCCTGTTCGAGGGCTGCCTTCCCTTCGGCAGTCAAGACGATCGGGCGTTCGCGAACCATTGGCGTCACCTCGTCATTCGCTGTCGATCCTGTCGGGGTCATGAGTCGAGCGGGCGCAGGTCAGGCTTTGCTCCCTCGCATTCTCGTCATGTACCTGTTCCCCGGGTCGGGTGGAAACCTACACGTAACACAAGAGTGGCGGCGGTATCGCCCCGCGCCACCTCTGCGACTTTCCACAATTGAACCGGTGGGTGAGAAGGGACTCGAACCCCTGACCTCGCGGATGTGAACCGCGCGCTCTAACCGGCTGAGCTACTCACCCTCACCGGCCAGAGTATAGCAAAACCGGCGAGCGCCCGGCAACCATGTCATTCCACGACGGCGATACAGTCGATTTCGACCAGCGCCCCAGCAGGTAACCGTGCGGCTTGTACCGTGGTCCGGGCAGGTGGATGATCACCGAAAAAGCGAGCGTAGACTCGATTGAAGGCCGGAAAGTCGTCCAGATTGGCGAGGAAACAGGTAGTGCGCACGACGCGCTCGAGTGACGTTCCGGCTGCTTCGAGCACGGCTTTGAGATTCTCGAGAACGCGCTCTGTCTGCACCTCGATACCGCCGGAGACCAGCTGTCCAGTTTTCGGGTCGAGTGGTATTTGTCCGGAGGTAAACACCAGATTGCCGACGCGAATTGCTTGCACGTACGGCCCGATAGGCTGGGGAGCCTCGGTCGTTCGAATTTCCTCGCGCATCCTGCTTCACTCTCCATCTCAGACGTCCCCCGATGCCGTGCGCACGTTACCATCAGTGGCAGGTCCTCGGCAAGAGCCGTGCTGCTCTTCATGGTCACAGCAAGAGGTGGCTGGGCTTTCATGATCGATGGCATCTTGCGGCGAATGCAGGAGGAGCATCCGATCAGCTACCTTCGGCGCGCTCTGGTACACTCATCGGTGGTTCGGTGTCCGGACACTTCGGGGTTGGGGGACCTGTGAGCATCGCTCAAGCCGTTCGCGAGGTCGTGAATACTCGCTTCGCACCCATTCCGATCCGTCGTGCTGCACTTGCGGTGGCAGCCGCTGTGGCCGTGTTGCTGCTGATCCTCGCTGCCGCGGTCGTCGCCTACGGTGTAGCGCAGGGGAACCGAATCTATCCCGGCGTTCGTGTCGGGCCGGTCGATGTAGGGGGCTTGACGGTTCCGGAAGCGGAAGAGAGAGTACGCACGGCGCTGGCGCAGGTCACCGAACAGTCGTTGACCCTGCGTTTCGAGGGGCATGAAGCCCAGCTTCGCGTAGCGGAGCTCGATCCGGCTTGGGATGTCGAGCAGGCAGTCGCGGGCGCTTACCGTGTTGGACGGAGTGGCAGCCTGTGGGCAGATTCCGGCGCCTGGTTGCGTGCCCGGCTCTTCGGTGAGCATGTACCGATTCCGGTGACCTTCGACCCCGAACCGGTGGAAAGATCACTTACGGACATTGCGCAAGTTGCGGCAACGCCGGCGATCGAACCACGCTTCGAAGTCGATGAGAGCGGAACGGTGCGCGTCGTACCGGGACGAGCTGGCCTCGGTATCGATCTCGGCGTCGCTCTTGCCGAGATCGAGCGTCGTCTCACGATCGGTGAAGCAGGAACGATCTTGCTCTCCCCTGTCACGCTCCAACCGAGCGTGCGCGATGAGGACCTCGAAGCGTTGATTCCGCAGGTCGAGGCGATCGTGGGCCAACCGATCGCACTGACGCTCGACGGTGAGCCACGCTGGTTGATTCAGCCTCAGGATCTCGTGACCTTGCTCACCGTACAACGGACAGAGGGCGGTTATTCGGTCTATCTCGACCGTGGGAAGCTCGAAGCATACCTGGGACAGATCGCTGACTTCGTCGTCACGCCGTCGCGTGATGCAACCGTGCAGTGGGATGGTGCGCGCTTCGTCGTCGTTCCGGCTCAGCCAGGCGCGGTTCTGGATGTGCATGGCACCGTGGCGGATCTGCTGGAACGGGTCGCGCTGAACGAGCGCAGCGTGCCGATCCGTGCCCGGCAGGCGGAGCCGCTCATTACGACCGCGATGGCTGAGGCGGCGAGGGCGACGGCTGAACGACTCGTCGAACGCGGACTTCTCGTTCGGTGGCCGGATGGTGAGCGCTGGCTCAAAGGGGGTGACCTCGCAGGTCTCCTCGCATTCGAGCCACAACGAGCGGGGGAGCGCGTGGTCGGTCTGCGCGTCACGCTCGACCGGGACAAGGCGAGTGCGTTTTTGAACGCCCTGGCAGTCGAAGTGCGTCGAGAACCACGGGACGCGATCCTCCGCTATTACGATGGTCAGGTCCGAGTGATCGCGGCGGAGCAAGTGGGGCGTGAACTGGACAGTGACGCGTCGCTCACTGCCCTTCAGCAGGCTATCGAGGCGGGAGACACGACAGCCTCGCTGACGCTTCGCGAGACCATGCCGAAGGTCACGAGTGCTCTGGCCTCGCAGATCGTCATACGTGAACGCATTTCCTTGGGGGCAACCTACTATGGTGACTCCGCGCCGAACCGACGCCACAACGTCGAACTGGCCGTCGAACGGGTCAATGGGGCCCTGGTCCCTCCGGGTGAAGTGTTTTCCTTCAACCAGACGGTCGGTCCGATCAATCTGGAGAGCGGGTACAAGGTCGGGTATGGCATCGTGGCCACGAACGGCCGCGTGCAGACCGTTCCCTCGGTTGGTGGTGGTGTCTGCCAGGTCTCGACCACGTTGTTCCATGCTGCCTTCTGGGGTGGGTTCCCGATCGTCGAACGCAACTGGCATCTGTACTGGATTCCGCTCTATGGGCAACCACCGAGCGGTATGATCGGTCTCGATGCAACTGTCGACACCGATTACGGGCTCGATTTCAAGTTCCGTAACACGACCGATGACTGGATCGCGATCGTCGCTTGGGCCGACGGATCATGGGTGCACTTCGAGATCTGGGGTACCAAGCCGAACTGGCGTGTGGAAGTGGACGAACCGATCGTCACCGACGTAGTGAAGGCTGATCCGACTCCGGTCTTCCGCGAGTCGCCGGATCTCGCGCCTGGCGAGCAGATTGTCATCGAGCGAGCGCGGGACGGCTTCACGGTAACGATTCGGCGGCGCGTCTACGAGGGCGACCGGTTGATCGATGATTTGACGTTACGCAGTACGTACATGCCGTCCCAGAACGTAACCTTGGTCGGGCCGCAACCCTCTCCGACACCGACGACCTCTCTGACACCTGAGCCCCCGGAGGGGACACCATCGGTCGAGGAATCGACTAACCCTGAGGCGACGCCGACCGCGGCGCCGGAGCACGAGTGAGCGGTGACGTGTAGGAGTTTTACGCATGCA